>NZ_JBEOWS010000002.1:0-93295 GCF_040296125.1 Streptomyces sp. NPDC002265
GAGCGGACCGCGGTCCTCAGCCGAGGTCGCCGGCCGCCGTGAGCTCGGCGAGACGCACCAGGGTGCGCACCGCGCTGCCGGTGCCGCCCTTGGGCGTGTAACCGAACGGCCCGCCCTCGTTGAAGGCCGGTCCCGCGATGTCGAGGTGCGCCCAGGTGATGCCCTCGCCGACGAACTCGCGCAGGAACAGGCCCGCGACCAGGCCGCCGCCCATCCGCTCGCCCATGTTGGCGATGTCGGCGGTGGGGGAGTCCATGCCCTTGCGCAGGTGCTCCGGCAGCGGCATCGGCCAGGCCGGCTCGCCGACCTCCTCGGCGGCCTCGTGCAGCGCGGTGCGGAACGAGTCGTCGTTCGCCATGATGCCGAAGGTGCGGCTGCCCAGCGCCAGGACCATCGCGCCGGTCAGGGTCGCCACGTCCACGACGGCGTCGGGCTTCTCCTGGGAGGCCGCCCACAGCGCGTCGGCGAGGACCAGGCGGCCCTCGGCGTCGGTGTTGAGGACCTCGACGGTCTTGCCGCTGTACATGCGCAGCACATCACCCGGACGGGTGGCGGAGCCCGACGGCATGTTCTCGGCCAGCGCCAGCCAGCCGGTGACGTTGACCTCCAGGCCCAGGCGGGCGGCCGCGACGACCGCGGCGAACACGGCGGCGGCACCGCTCATGTCGCACTTCATCGTCTCGTTGTGACCGGCGGGCTTGAGCGAGATGCCGCCCGAGTCGTAGGTGATGCCCTTGCCGACGAAGGCGAGGTGCTTGTCCGCCTTCGAGGAGGTGTACGAGAGCTTGACCAGGCGCGGGCCGGAGGCGGAGCCCCTGCCGACGCCGAGGATGCCGCCGTAGCCCCCCTTCTCCAGGGCCTTCTCGTCGAGCACCTGCACCTTGAGGCCGTGCTCCTTGGCCGCGGCCTGGGCGATGGCGGCGAAGGCCGCCGGGTCCAGGTCGTTCGGCGGCATGTTGATCAGGTCACGGGCGCGGTTGAGCTCCTCGGTGACGGCCGTGGCGCGCTCGACGGCGGCCTTGTGCTCCTTGTCGCGGGGCTTGCCGCCGAGCAGCGCGGCCTCGGCCAGCGGGGCCTTGCCGGCCTGGGCCTTGGCGTCCTTGCCGTTGTCCTTGTAGGCGGTGAAGGCGTACGCGCCGAGCAGCACGCCCTCGGCGATCGCGCCCAGGGCGGCGGCGTCGGTGAGGGGCAGCGCGAAGGCGGCCTTCTTGACCCCGGTCAGGGTGCGGGCGGCCGCGCCGGCGGCCCTGCGCAGCGCCTCGGCGTCGTAGGCGGCGTCCTTCTCGGGCTCGGCGCCCAGGCCGACCGCCACCACGAGGGGGGCCTTGAAGCCCGTCGGTGCGGGCAGCTTTGTCACCTCGCCCTCGGCACCGGAGGCGCCGAGGGTCTCGAGGACGCCGGCGAGCCTGCCGTCGTAAGCCTGGTCCACGGCCTCGGCGCCCGGTGCGACGACCGGACCCTTCGAGCCTTTGGCGACACCGATCACGATGGCGTCGGCCCGGAGACCGGGCGCCGCGGCGGTGCTGAGAGTGAGAGCAGTCACGGTGGTGGAATCTCGCTTCCGGTGAGGAGTGTCTGTGGCCGAACGGTGTGGGTCGACCTGGCCCGTGTGCCGACCTGGCGCGGCCGGCGGGAGCGGTCTCCACCAGGGCCCTCACCGGTGCGGCGGACCGGTGCGGACGTCTGGGAGGAGCCTACGCGCGTAAGGGCTTTCGCTCATTCCTGCGGGCGTTCACCCGTCGGTGGCGTCGTCGTCACTTCCCGATCCTCGCACTCCCCGCCCCGGGCTACACCCGGCGGGTCGCGAACGGAGGCGCGTCGCCCGGACCTCACCACGGGCTGGCTGCCGCGGGCGTCGCCGTCGGCGGCCCGGTCCGGGACGCGGCCCGCGAGCCGCCGCCGCGCCGACTCCCTTGCAGTGGCGCCGAGTTCGCTACGGAGCCGGTGCCGCCCCGGGAGCGGGCGCGGGCACGGCGGCGCCGTGGCGAAGCCCGAAGCCGGTCACGGCCGTGCCGGCCACCCGGTCGGCGAGGGAGCGGCGGCCGGGCAGCAGGACCGGCAGGGCGTCGAGGAAGAAGACGGCGACCGCCACCGCCCACACCGTCAGCGACAGCAGGAAGCGGCCCTCGACGAGCAGCACGCAGGCGACGGCGTACATCGCGACGTCCGCGGCGGTGGTCACCGCGGCCCGCAGCGCGGCCCGGTGCGGCGCGGTGCGGCACGGCGCGGTGCGGTGCGGTCGACCTTCAGGCCGAGCAGGCCCTTGCCGAGGGTGCGTCCGGCCAGGGCGAGGCAGGTCCACCGGTAGAGGAAGGTGGCGACGACCAGCAGGCCGAAGGCCTCCTCGACGTACAGCACCGCCTTGTTCCACAGGGACAGCCCGAAGTGCTCCCCGGCGCCGGGGACGTCGCCGCGCGAGGCCGGCAGGTCGAGGCCGCCGCGGGTGGCGAGTTCGGGCACGGCGGTGACGAGTGCGGAGACCCGGTGGAAGGTGAGCACCGCGAGCGCCGAGGCCCCCGCGAGCACCAGTGCGAAATCGATGAACCAGGCCATGGCGCGGCGCAGTTTCGGCACGAACGTCCCCCGATCGTGATCATCCGTCCGTGTGAGGCGCAACAGACCAGTGCTCCGCCGGCCGCGCCCCGGCCGACAGGCCTGCCCGCGAACTAGCGGCCTAGGGACAGCAGTACGAGCGCGGCTGTCGCGGCCGTCTCGGCCAGGGCGCCGAACACGTCGCCGGTGACCCCGCCGAAGCGGCGGGTGCAGTGGCGCAGCAGGAGTTCGGCGACGGCGAGGGCGGCGAGCACCGACAGGGCCGTGCGGACGGCGTCGTACGTCCCCAGGAGCGCGCCGGCGGCAGCGGCGGCGAGCACCGTGACGCCCGCGGCCCCCGCCGCCGCCCGCGCCGGGACCACCCCGGCGACCGCGGCCCCCAGGCCCTCGGGCCGGGCGGCCGGCACCCCGCCGCGGGCGGCCAGGGTCAGGGCCAGCCGCGCGGCGGTCGCCGAGACGACGGCGGCGAGCGCCCCGCGGGCCCAGGAGTCCCCGTACAGCTGGGCGAGCGCGGCCGTCTGGGCGAGCAGCCCGAGGACGAGCGTGATCACCCCGAACGGGCCGATGTCGGACTGCTTCATGATCCGCAGCGCGTCCTCGGCGGGCTTGTTGCTGCCCAGCCCGTCGGCGGTGTCGGCCAGTCCGTCGAGGTGCAGCCCACGGGTGAGCGCGGCCGGTACGGCGACGGTGGCGACGGCGGCGAGCGACGGGCCGGTCCTCAGGAACAGCAGGAGCGCGCCGAGCGCGGCGGCACCGGCGCCGACCGTCAGCCCGGCCAGCGGAGCGCACAGCATTCCGGCGCGCGCTGCCTGCCGGTCCCACCGGGTCACCCGCACCGGGAACACGGTCAGGGTGCCGAAGGCGAAGCGGAGGCCGTCCGGCCAGGCGGGGGTCTGGGGCATCGGCGCAGATTACCGGGCGGGCGGGACGGCACCCGCGGCCACCCTGGATAAGGTGCGCATATGGGACATTGGTTGTACCGGAACATCGTCGAGCCGGGCAAACTCCCCCTGCTGCTCGCCCTGATGTCCTTCGTCGTCACCTTCGCGGTCACCCGGGTGGTCACCCGCATGATCCGGGCGGGCCGGGGCCCCTTCGGCAACGTCAAGGCGGGCGGCCTGCACATCCACCACGTGGTCCCGGGTGTCGTGCTCACCGTCGCCGGCGGCTTCGGGGCGGTCGCCAGCGGCCGTGAGGGCTTCCCCGCGGGTCTGTCCGCGGTCGTCTTCGGGATCGGCGCGGGCCTGGTCCTGGACGAGTTCGCGCTGATCCTGCACCTCGACGACGTCTACTGGAGCGAGGAGGGCCGCAAGAGCGTGGAGGCCGTGGTGCTCACCGCCGCCCTCGTCGGGCTGCTGCTGTCCGGCTTCGCCCCGTTCGGCGTCAACGACCTCTCCCAGGACGAGATCGCGGACCGCGGCACCGTCATCGCGACCGTCGCCGTCAACTTCCTCTTCTCCCTGGTCGCGCTGAGCAAGGGCAAGGCGCGGACCGCGGTCTTCGGGGTGATCGTGCCCGTCGTCGCCCTGGTCGGCGCGATCCGGCTGGCCCGCCCCGGATCCCTGTGGGCCAGACGCTGCTACCGCCACCGCCCGCGCGCCCGCGCCCGGTCCCGGCTGCGGGCCTACCGCCACGACCGCCGGTGGGCCGGACCCCGCCGCGCCCTGGAGGACTGGATCGGCGGCAAGCCCGACCCGGCACCGGGCCGGCTGCCGGGCCCCGACCACCGGTAGGGCCTGCCGGGCCGCTGCACCCGGACGGCGTCAGGGCGGGTCGGACGACAGGTCCGCCCGGGTGCCGAACCGCTTCGCCGCGCCCCGGTCCGGCAGTCGGTGCCGCAGCGCCGTGGCACCGCACAGGGCCACCGTCGCCGCGATCGCCGCCAGATGCTCCTTGCCGGCCAGGTTCTCCTTCAGCAGCACCTCGACGGCCATCGCCAGGGCCACCGCGCCCGCGGTCGCGTACGCGCCGTAGCGCCAGCCGAGGCAGATCGCCAGCCCCACCACGGCCGCCGACGGCCCGGTGTCCACGACCTGGGCGTCCGAGACGGGCAGCCCCAGCGGACGGCCGGGGCCGAGCGCGATGCCCAGCCGGGCGTACAGCGTCCCGGCCAGCGTGGCGGTGTAAGCCACGAGCAGGGTCCGCCACCGGCCCAGACAGATCTCGGCGATCCCGAACACGATCAGGATCTGGGCGAGCGCGCCCCACACCGGCAGGTCCAGCGCCGGCACGAACAGCGACAGGGGCGTACGCAGCAGGGCCGGCCCCAGCGGGTCCTCGGCGCGCACGGCACCGGCGTCCTGCACGAGCCCGTAGCCCCACGACTGGTTCTGCACGACCTGTATCACCGCCGTCAGGCACACCGCCCCCAGCGTCATCGGGACCGCCCGCCAGCGCCGCTTCAGCAGCGGCTCGCGCACCGTGACGTACAGCAGACCCCATTCGGCGCGGGCCCAGCGGGCGATCCTGTTCATCCGGTGTTCCTCATCCCCGTGGTCTCATCTGTGGGTGTCCAGGTGCCTGCGGTGCAGCCACTTGGGCAGCCCCGGTGCCTCCAGGAACCCCTCCGCCCGTGCCGCCGCGACACCGATGCGCAGCAGGTCCGCGCTCTTCTCGAAGAGCAGGAACCGCGGTTCCCAGATGGGCCGGTACTTGGCGTTGGCCCGGTACAGCGACTCGATCTGCCACCAGCGCGAGAAGAAGCTGAGCAGCGAACGCCACAGCCGCAGCACCGGTCCGGCGCCGAGACGCGCACCACGTTCGAAGACCGAACGGAACATCGCGAAGTTGAGCGACACCTGAGTGATCCCGATCTCGTGGGCCCGCCGCAGCAGTTCGATGACCATGAACTCCATCAGCCCGTTGTCGGAGCCGCGGTCACGCCGCATCAGATCGAGCGAGAGCCCGTACGGCCCCCACGGCACGAAGGACAGCAACGCCCGCAACCGCCCGTCCTCGTCCAGGCATTCGAGCATCACGCAGCGCCCGTCCTCCGGGTCGGCGAGCCGCCCCAGCGCCATGCTGAACCCGCGCTCGGTCGCCCCGTCGCGCCAGTCGTCGGCCCGTGCGACGAGTTCCGCCATCTCCTGCGCGGAGATGTCCTCGTGCCGCCGGATGCGGACCGTGCAGCCCGCCCGGCGCACCCGGTTGCAGGCCTGCCGCACGGTCCGCATGGCCCGCCCCTCCAGGGTGAACTCGGCGACCTCCACGATCGCCTCGTCGCCGAGTTCGAGCGCGTCCAGGCCGTGCCGCGCGTACACCGTGCCGGCCTCCTCGCCCGCCCCCATCACGGCCGGGATCCACCCGTGCGCACGGGCCTCGGCGAGCCACGGCTCGATCGCCCCCGGCCAGGCCTCCGGGTCCCCGATCGGATCCCCGGAGGCCAAGGACACCCCGCCGACGACCCGGTAGGCGACCGCCGCCTTGCCGGTCGGCGACCAGACGACGCTCTTCTCCCGGCGCAGCGCGAAGTACCCCAGCGAGTCCCGCTCGCCCTGCTGTCCGAGCAGGGCGCGCAGTCGCTTCTCGTCGTCCTCGGTGAGCGGGTCGACGGCGCGCCGGGAGCGGAAGGCGGCGTAGAACACGGCCAGCACCAGCGCCGTGCTCAGGACGTTGACGGCGACGTCGGCCCAGTTGGGCGTCGAGATGCCCGGGTAGCGGGACTCGTCGGCCGCCACCGAGACCAGCCGCAGCGTCCCGTACCGCCAGCGCTCGGCGAACGTCGAGAGGCCCGGGTCCGCGGCCTGGTTGGTGACCGTCACCAGCAGCGCGGCCAGCAGCGAGGACAGCAGCAGTCCGCCGGTCGCGACCACCGCCGCGAGCCGGGGGTTGGCACGGTCGCCCTTGGCGTAGAACTCGCGCCGCCCGACGAGCAGGGCGCCCACGAAGACCGCGGTGAGGCCGAGCGAGATCCAGTTCTGCGCGTACTGCCGGATGTCCGGGAACGCCATCGCGAGGGCGAACAGCACCAGGAACGGACCGCTCAGCCCGAGGTTCAGGATCCACGCGGCCCGCTTGCGGCGGCGCATGGTGACGGCCAGGAACGCGGTGAACACACCCGACGCGAACCCGGCCGTCAGCAGGTACGGCGTGAAGAGGTTCTCCTGGTTGTGCCGGCGCACGTCCTGCCCCAGGGAGACCCACACCGCGCTGAGGAAGTTGACGAAGGCGATCGCCCGCAGATACCAGACGGCGAGGCTCGCGGCCCGCCGCGAGGCTCCGGTGCTACGGCGGTCCCGGACAGGCGCGATACGGACATCTCCCATGAAGGTTGATCATATGGGGGAGTCTCCCGCGAACCGCTCTTTCGTCACCGCCCTGTCCGACGGCCGGCCGGCCGCCCCGCCGCCCGCGAGCCGGCTCCGGCCGGGTGCGGTCAGACGCCCTCGGGCGCCTCCGCCGTCTCGGGCTCTTCCGGCTTCTCCAGCCCGTGCGCCTGCTCGCCCTGCTCGTCCTGCTCGTCCTCTTCGGCGTCCGGATCCTGTGCCTTCTCGGCCTCCGGCCGCTCCGGGAGCTCCGCCGCCAGGGCCGCCGCGGCCTGCACCAGGGGCAGGGCCAGCAGCGCGCCCGCTCCCTCGCCGACGGTCAGCCCCTGCTCCAGCAGCGGCTCCAGGGCCATCCGGTCCAGCGCCTTGGCCTGCCCCGGCTCGCCGCTGCCGTGTCCGGCCAGCCACCAGTCCGGCGCCCGGAACGCGATCCGCTGGCCGACCAGCGCGCACGCCGCCGCCACGACCCCGTCCAGGACCACCGGCATCTTGCGCACCGCGCTCTGGAGCAGGAAGCCGGTCATCGCCGCGAGGTCGGCGCCGCCCACCGTCGCCAGCAGCCGCAACTGGTCGCCGAGCACCGGCCGGGCCCGGCGCAGCGCGTCCCGGATCGCCGCGCACTTGCGCATCCAAGCCAGGTCGTCGATCGCGAGCCCGCCCCGCCCGGTCACCACGGACGCGTCGGTGCCGCACAGCGCGGCGACCAGCACCCCCGCCGCCGTGGTCCCGCCCACGCTCACATCGCCGAGCACCACCAGATCCGTACCGGAGTCGGCCTCCTCGTCGGCCACCGCGACCCCGGCGAGGAACGCGGCCTCCGCCTCCTGGAGCGTCAGCGCGTCCTCGACGTCGATGGACCCGCTGCCGCGCCGCACCCGATGCCGCACGACGTCCGCGGGCAGCTCGTCCGGTTCGCAGTCCAGCGCCATGTCCACGACCCGCACCGGTACGCCCAGCCGCCGGGCCAGCACCGAGACGGGCCGGCCGCCCTCCAGCACCGCCCGCACCAGCTCCACGGCGCTGCCCGCGGGCCGGGCCGAGACACCGCGCCCGGCGATGCCGTGGTCCCCGGCGAAGAGGATCACGCGGGGCCGTTCGACCGGCCGCACCGGCACCGCCGACTGTGCCGCGGCCAGCCACTCACCCAGGTCGTCGAGGCGCCCCAGCGATCCGGGCGGCACGATCTGACGCTCCCGGCGCGCCTCGGCGTCGCGGCGCACCCCGCCGTCGGGGCGCTCGATCAGATCGGTGAAGTCGTCGAGATTCAGCGAGCTCATTCGCCGAACAGTACCGGCACCGGTCGAACGTGACGGCGCCACATCGCCACCCCGCGCGCACGACGTCGTTGCGCCCAAGATCTGGATCCCATACGTTCCACTTTGCGACGAAATGGTCGGACCTCGACCCTGCCCGGCCGTCGCCCTCTCGCCCCACCGGGAGCCGCTCATGTCCTCGCAGCCCGTCCCGCCCCCCGCCGTCCCCACCGCTCCCCACGCCGAACGGCGCCGCGCCCGCTACGCCGCCGAACTCGCCCTGGGCACGGACCGCTTCCACGAACCGCGCCGCGCGGACTGCCCCTGGTGCGGCTCGGCCCGGCTGCGCACCCGGCTGCGCGCCCCCGACCTGGTTCAGGGCAAGCCGGGCAGCTTCGTCGTCGACGAGTGCCGGGACTGCGCGCACGCCTTCCAGAACCCCCGCCTGACCGCCGAGGGCATCGCCTTCTACCAGCGGGACCTGCACGAGACGCATCCCGACGAGGTCGCCGTCCGCACGACGGGCGCCTTCGCCGCGCGGGCCCGCCGGGGACGGCTGCACGCCACCGCCCGCGCGATGCTGCCGTTCCCCGAGCCGGAGAGCTGGCTGGACGTGGGCACGGGACACGCACATTTCCCGGAGACCGCCAAGCAGGTGTTCGCCTACACCTCCTTCGACGGTCTGGACCCCACCCCCCGGGTGGCCCGCGCCCGCGCGGCCGGGCGGGTCGAGGAGGCCCACGTGGGCCGGCTGACCTCCCCGGAGATCGCCGCCCGGCTGCGCGCCCGCTACGACGTGGTGAGCATGCTCCGCCACCTGGAACACACGACCGACCCCCGCGCGGAACTCCACGCCGCCCTCGCGGTGCTCCGGCCCGGCGGCCATCTGCTGCTCGAACTGCGCGACCCGCGCAGCGCGTTCGCGACGCTGCTCGGCAAGTGGTGGCTTCCGTACGGCCAGCCCCGCCACCTCCAGCTGATCCCGCTGCCCAACCTGTGCGCGGAACTGGAGTCCCGGGGCTGCACGATCGTCACCGTCGACCGCCGGGCCGGCCATGTCCCGTACGACCTGGCCGGCGCCCTGACCCTCGCCGTCACCCGCGCCCTGCCCGCGCCGGACGCCCCCTGGCGGGCGGTCCCGCCCGGCGCGCTGCGGCGGCGGCTGCGCAGCGCACTGCTCGGGGCGAGCACACCGTTCGTCGCGGCGGCCGCGGCGCTGGACCACCTCCTGGCCCCGCTGCTGCGCCGCACCCGCTTCTCCAACACCTACCGGGTCATCGCCCGCCGCGACTGACCTCCGCGGCCGGCCGGATCCGCTTCCCACGGCCGGTGCGGACGTCAGCCGCGCAGCGTCAGCACCTGCCCCGCCACCACCAGCAGCACCTGCTCGCACTCCCCGGCGAACGCGGCGTTGAGCCGGCCCAGTTCGTCCCGGTAGCGCCGCCCCGAGGCGGTGGCCGGCACGATCCCCGACCCCACCTCGTTCGACACGGCGACGACGGTCCGCCGGGCGGCGCGCACCGCCGCGGTCAGCTCCCGCACCCGCTTGCGCAGCGCCTTCTCGCCCCCGTCCGCCCACACCGCGTCGTCCCACGCGCCGACGGAGTCCATCGCGTCGGTGAGCCACAGCGACAGACAGTCGATCAGCAGCGGCGGCCCGTCCTCCGCCAGCAGCGGCACCAGGTCGCACGTCTCCGCCGTCCGCCACGACCCCGGGCGCCGCTCCCGGTGCGCCGCGACCCGCCCGGCCCACTCCTGGTCGCCACGGCGGGTACCTCCCGTGGCGACGTAGAGCACGTCGGGGAACGACTCCAGCCGGCGCTCGGCCTCCACCGACTTGCCCGAGCGGGCACCGCCGAGCACCAGCGTCCGCCGGGGCACGTCGGGCACGTCCTCGTACACCCCCACCGCCAGCGTCGTCCCGTCCGGCACCGTCCGCGCCCCGGCCGCAGCGAGCCGCCGCCGCAGCTCGGGTCCCGGCGGCACGTCGTGATCGAGGTGGACGGCGACGACGTCCGTCGTCGGCCCCACCGCCCCCGCCGCCCGCAGCTTCGCGAGCGCGTCCGGCCGCCCCACGACATCGGCGAGCACCATGTCGTACGGCGCCGCCGCGTCGCCGCCCTCCGTCAGCCCGGCCGGCGCACACCCCGGCGGCAGATACAGCAGCCGCTGGCCGTCCGGTCCGGTCACCGCGTACCCCGTGCCCGGCGCGTCCATCGCCACCGCCCGCACCCGATGTCCCGTCAGCAGCGCCAACTCCCGTCCGTCCGGCACCCGGCCGGGCTGCGGCAGCCCGGCCGGCACCTCCATTGCAGGACCGTCGTGCGGATGCGACAGCAGCACCTGACGTACGCCGGCCAGCGAGCGCCCGGCCCGCGCCGCCGCGAAGGCGGCGCCGGGCGTCAGGTCCAGCAGGAGTGTGCCGTCCACGAGCAGTGAGGTGGCCGCCCGCGCGTCCGCGGCCAGCGCACACGCGCAGGCCGCGCAGGGACAGTCGGGGCGGGGGAGGCCCGCGGGGGCACCGGTGCCGAGCAGAGTCAGATCCACACCGACGATTTTCGCCTGTCCCGGCCGGTCCCGCGTGATCAAGACCTCCCCGGAGCCCGTGTCCCGCCCCGGGCGCACGCCCGGACGCCGGAGCGCGCGGCCGTACCGCGGCCGCAACCGCGCGGCCGGCCCGCGGAGCCGGTCCGGTCCGCACGGCCGCGCCGGCCGATCTTCCTCCGCAGCCTGCTCACGGCCGACCCGGCCGAGCGCATAGGCTGCGAGCAGGGGCCGGACGGTGATCCGGCTCCTGCTCCGCATGTGCTTACATCTGGGAGGCGTACATGGCGGCATGGCTGTGGCGGTTCGAGAAGGCCGACGGGACGGAGGTCCAGCCCGCGGTGCAGCCCGAGGAGTTCACGACGCAGGGGGACGCCGAGTCCTGGATCGGGGAGAACTGGAAGGCCCTGCTCGAAGGGGGCGCCGACCAGGTGCGGCTGTTCGAGGACTCCACCGAGATCTACGGGCCGATGAGCCTGAACGCCGAGGAGTCCTGAGTTCCGGGCGAGGGCCTTCGACCCGGCCCTCGCCCCGCACCGCGCGTCCGGCGTTCGTCCCCTGTACCGGCCGGGCCGGCTCCGGCGCGCGGGAACGTCACCGTCGTCCGCTCGCCCGGCCGGTTCACGGGACCGGGGAGCGGGGAGCGGAAAGTCAGCCGCGCACGCCGCACAGGTGCAGCAGTGCCGCCGTCGCCCGGTAGGGGTCCGTGCGTCCGGCCCGTTCCTCGGCCGCCAGCAGGGTGTCGATGTCGTCGGGCGGCTGCGCGCCGTCCACCGCGGTGTCCGTGAAGACCCGAACCCCGTACCAGGTGTGCAGCGGGGCTCCGATGCCGGCCAGTGTGGCGGTCAGGGTGGCGAGCCGGTCCGCGCGCACGTCGAGACCGAGCCGGTTGCGGTAGACCGTGCTGTCGAAGGCCTCCAGCGTCCGGGCCCAGTCCCCGGACAGCCCCGGCCGCATCGCCAGCGCGTCCGCGTTGCGCACCAGCAGCGACAGCAGGCCGCCCGGCGCGAGCATCCGCGCGAGCCCGGCCACCAGCGGGTCGGGCTCCTCGACGTACATGAGGACGCCGTGGCACAGCACGAGATCGAAACTGCCCGGCAGGAAGTGCACCCCGGTGTCCCGGCCGTCGCCCTCGACGATCCGCATCCGGTCGCGGATCCCCTCCGGCTCAGACGCCAGTGCCTCCCGCGCCGTCGCGGCCATCGTCGCGTCCCGTTCGAGGCCGGTCACCTGGTGACCGGCCCGGGCCAGCCGCAGCGCCTGCGTGCCCTGGCCCATCCCGACGTCGAGCACCCGAAGGCGCTGCCCGACGGCGAACCGCCCGGCTATCTGCTCGTCGAGCTGGCGAGCCACCAGCTCCTGTCGTACGACATTCCGCAACCCGCCCAGCCTGCTCAGCCAGGCATCGGCCGCGCCCCCGGTGAACGACGTCGTACTCAGGGCCGCTCTCCGCGCTTGACCTGCGGCTTGGGCAGCCGGAGCCGGCGCATCTGGAGCGAGCGCATCAGCCCGTAGGCGACCGCGCCCTTGCGCCGCTGGTCGGGGAAGCGCTCGGTGAGCTGCTTGCGCAGCCGGAAGCCGGACACGGCCGAGTCCAGCACGATCAGCACGATCACGACCATCCACAGCAGCAGCGCGATGCTCTGCACCGACGGCACCCGCACCACGCTCAGCACGAGGATGACCACGGCCATCGGCAGGAAGAACTCGGCGATGTTGAAGCGCGAGTCGACGAAGTCACGGGCGTACTTGCGGACCGGGCCCTTGTCGCGGACCGGTAGGTACCGCTCGTCCCCGCTGGCCAGCGCCTGGCGCTGGCGGTCCATGGCCTGACGCCGCTCCTCGCGCTGACGCTTGGCTGCGTCCTTGCGCGACAGCGAGGTGTTGGCGACGCTGCGGCGCTGGGACTGGGCCTCACTGCGCTTGGGCGTGGGCCGGCCCTTGGGGGCCTGCGGGTGGCGGGTCTGCTTGGAGTCGGTCACCTGCGCCTTGTCGGCGGGGGCCTTCTCTTCCTTGGCACGGCTACGGAACACAAAACCCAAGGGTACGGGGTGCGGCGGCATGGACCCCAGCCCGGCCGGGAACGATCCGGCAACACCGGGCGTCTGTACGGGGGCAGGGAGCAGGTCGCGGACGGTTCACCGGGCGAACACCCGGGGGGCCACCGGGGGCGATCCCCGGGGAACACCTACTCCTCACGCCGGAGCGGGTGGGCCGGCAGTCGTCCTTGGGGATGAGCGCATCCGTCCCCGAACAGTGCGGTAATGGATGCAGGGCCCGTACTGTGGGTTCTGTTGCAGTGGCTGGAGCCGGAGTCCGTCAGAAGGGGGCGCGCGAAGCCCATGAGCGGTGTCATGAAGCGTATGGGGATGATCTTCCGCGCGAAGGCGAACAAGGCCCTTGACCGGGCCGAGGACCCGCGCGAGACCCTCGACTACTCGTACCAGAAGCAGCTGGAGCTGCTCCAGAAGGTGCGCCGGGGCGTCGCCGACGTGGCGACCTCGCGCAAGCGCCTGGAACTCCAGCTCAACCAGCTCCAGCAGCAGTCCTCCAAGCTGGAGGACCAGGGCCGCAAGGCGCTCGCGCTGGGCCGTGAGGACCTGGCCCGTGAGGCGCTCTCCCGTCGCGCCGCGCTCCAGCAGCAGGTGACGGACCTGGAGACGCAGCACGCGACGCTCCAGGGCGAGGAGGAGAAGCTCACGCTGGCCGCGCAGCGGCTCCAGGCCAAGGTCGACGCCTTCCGCACCAAGAAGGAGACGATCAAGGCGACCTACACGGCGGCCCAGGCCCAGACCCGGATCGGCGAGGCCTTCACCGGCATCTCGGAGGAGATGGGCGACGTCGGCCTGGCCATCCAGCGGGCCGAGGACAAGACGGCCCAGCTCCAGGCCCGCGCCGGCGCCCTCGACGAACTCCTCGCCTCGGGTGTCCTCGACGACCCCACCGGCACGGCCAAGGACGACCTCCAGGCCGAGCTGGACCGGATCTCCGGCGGTACGGACGTGGAGCTGGAGCTCCAGCGCATGAAGGCGGAACTGGCCGGGGGCAGCTCCTCGGGCCAGCAGGCCATCGAGGGCGGCACCGGCCGGTCGCAGTCCCAGCAGCCGCAGGACACCCCGCGCTTCGACAAGCAGTGATCACCGGACCGTGACCGAGGCCCACGCCGAGGAGGGCGACATGATCGTACGGATCATGGGGGAGGGACAGGTGAGGCTGGCCGACGGCCACCTCGCCGAGCTCGACAAGCTCGACGACGAGCTTCTGGCCGAGGTGGAGAAGGGCGACGGCCCCGGCTTCCGCCGCACGCTCAAGGCGCTGCTCGACAAGGTCCACGACCTGGGCGAACCGCTCCCGGACGACGCCCTGGAGCCTTCGCAGCTCATCCTCCCCGCCGCGGACGCGACGCTGGAGGAGGTCCGGGATCTGCTCAGCGACGAGGGCCTGATCCCGGGCTGACCCGCCCGCCGACCCCGGGCGCGGCCGCCGGCCGCCGCCCGGGGTGGTGCCCCGCCGCACGCGCCGCGACGCGGGTCCGTACGCGGTGATCCGCGACGTCCACGGGAGGGTTCATGGTGTGCGCCCCGACGCGGCGCCGTGCGCCGTGCCGCGCCCTCCACGCGCCCGGAACCGGACCTGTTCCGGCACCGGCGACTGCCCGTACTGTTTCCACCGTGAACCCCCTGGAACCGTCCCGACCGTGAGCACCCTCGAACGCGCCCGATGCCGCCTCCAGGCCCATCCCCTGGCGCTGGACGCGGCGCTCGCGGCGGGGGCGCTGGTGTGCATGGTGGCCGGTTCCTTCGTGCAGGCGCACCAGGAGCGCGACGTCAGCTGGGTCCTGCGCGCGCCGGATCTCTTCAGCCTGCTGCTGATCGCCCTGGGCGCGATGGCCCTGGTCTTCCGCCGCAGCGCCCCGATGGCCGTTCTCGCGGTCACCGGCGGACTCGCCCTCGTCGAGAGCGTCACCGGCGACCCGCGCGCCCCGGTCGCGATGTGTGCCGTGATCGCCCTGTTCACCGTCGCCGCCACCACCGACCGCCCCACCACCTGGCGGGTGGGACTGCTCACCATGACCGTGCTGACCGGCGCGTCCATGCTGGCCGGCCCGCTGCCCTGGTACGCCCAGGAGAACCTGGCGATCCTCGCCTGGACCGGTATCGGCGCCACCGCCGGGGACGCCGTGCGCAGCCGCCGCGCCGTCGTGCAGGCCATCCGCGACCGCGCCGACCGCGCCGAACGCACCCGCGAGGAGGAGGCCCGCCGCCGGGTCGCCGAGGAGCGCCTGCGCATCGCCCGCGACCTGCACGACGTCGTCGCCCACCACATCGCCCTGGTCAACGTGCAGGCCGGAGTCGCCGCCCACGTCATGGACAAGCGCCCCGACCAGGCCAAGGAAGCCCTCGCCCACGTCCGCGAGGCCAGCCGCTCGGCGCTCAACGAACTGCGGGCCACCGTCGGGCTGCTGCGCCAGTCCGGCGACCCCGAGGCCCCCACCGAGCCGGCCCCCGGTCTCGACCGCCTGGACGAGCTCGCCGGGACCTTCCGCAGCGCCGGTCTCCAGGTCGAGGTGGCCCGCGCCGACCAGGACACCGCCCTGCCCGCCGCCGTCGGCCTCGCCGCCTACCGCGTCATCCAGGAGGCCCTCACCAACGTGCAGAAGCACGCGGGCTCCGCCGCGAAGGCCGAGGTCAGCGTCGTACGCGTGGGACCCCATATCGAGGTCACCGTCCTCGACGACGGCCGCCCGGCCCAGGATGTCGTCCCGCAGGCCGGCGGCGGCCACGGACTGCTCGGCATGCGTGAACGCGTCACCGCGCTGCGCGGCACCCTCACCACCGGTCCCCGCTACGGGGGCGGCTTCCGCGTCCATGCGATCCTGCCGGTAAAGACCCGCACCGTCGCCGCGGGGGAGCGGGGGGAGCCCGTATGACCATCCGCGTCCTGCTCGCCGACGACCAGGCGCTGCTGCGCAGTGCCTTCCGCGTCCTCGTCGACTCCGAGCCCGACATGGAGGTGGTGGGGGAGGCGGCCGACGGAGCCGAGGCGGTCCGGCTGGCCGGACAGGAACGCGCCGACGTCGTCCTCATGGACATCCGCATGCCCGGCACCGACGGCCTCACCGCCACCCGGCTGATCAGCGCCGACCCTGCCCTGGCGCGGGTCCGCGTGGTAATTCTCACCACCTTCGAGGTCGACGACTACGTCGTCCAGTCGCTGCGCGCGGGCGCCTCGGGCTTCCTCGGCAAGGGCAGCGAACCGGAGGAACTGCTCGCCGCCATCCGGATCGCCGCCGCGGGGGAGGCGCTGCTGTCCCCGGCCGCCACCAAGGGGCTGATCGCCCGCTTCCTCGCCCAGGGCGACGCCTCCGAGGGCGCCGCGGACCCGGCCCGCACCGAGCGGCTGGCCACCCTGACCGTGCGTGAGCGCGAGGTGCTCGTCCAGGTCGCGGGCGGCCACTCCAACGACGAGATCGCCGAGCGTCTGGAGGTCAGCCCGCTGACGGTGAAGACGCACGTCAACCGGTCCATGTCCAAGCTGGGCGCCCGCGACCGGGCCCAGCTCGTGGTGATCGCGTACGAGTCGGGCCTGGTACGCCCGAGGGTGGAGTGACCCCACCCCGGCCGTACTGCGCCGGGAGTATACGTCCGGCGAGGAAATCGGCCTGGAGCCTACGGATCACGGTCCGGTGGTGGCCCAGGGTGTAGTTGTGGGCGCTCACCTGTCCGTGTGTACGCTCCGTGACTTCTGCCGCTCCCCGAAAAGAGACCCCGACCCATGTCCTGGCTGTCCAGAATCAGCCTCGCGCAACGGGCCCTGATAGGCCTGATGTCCATCATCGCGATCGCGTTCGGCGCGATCGCGATCCCGCAGCTCAAGCAGCAGCTCCTGCCCACGATCGAACTGCCCATGGTGTCGGTGCTCGCGCCGTACCAGGGCGCGTCCCCGGACGTCGTCGAGAAGCAGGTCGTCGAGCCGATCGAGAACTCCCTCGACGGGGTCGACGGTATTACCGGCGTCACCTCGACGGCCAGCGAGGGCAACGCCGTGATCATGGCGTCCTTCGACTACGGCAACGACACCAAGCAGCTCGTCGCCGACGTCCAGCTCGCCGTCAACCGGGCCCGCGCCCAGCTGCCCGACGCCGTGGACCCGCAGGTCATCGCCGGTTCGACGGACGACATGCCGACCGTCGTCCTCGCCGTCACCTCGGGGATGGACCAGCAGGCGCTGGCCGACCGGATCGACCGCTCGGTGGTGCCGGTCCTGAAGAACGTGGACGGCGTCGGCCGGGTCATGGTCAACGGCGTACGCGACCTCCAGATCACCGTCACTCCCGACGACGCGAAGCTGAGGAAGGCGGGCCTGACCACGGCCGGTCTCGCGCAGGCACTCCAGGCGGGCGGCGCGACCATGCCGGCCGGCTCCTTCGACGAGGACGGCAAGAGCCGTACCGTCCGGGTCGGCGGCGGCTACACCTCGGTGGCCCAGATCCAGGACCTGAGGGTGACCGGGCGGCCCGGCGGCAAGCCGGCGCGCCTCGGTGACGTGGCCGAGGTGCGCCAGCAGGAGGCCCCGGCCGACTCCATCACCCGCACGAACGGCAAGCCGAGCCTCGCCGTGATGGTCACCATGGACCACGACGGCAGCGCGGTCGCGATCTCCAAGGCCGTCGAGGACAAGCTGCCGGATCTGCGCAAGGACCTCGGCTCCGGCACGACGATCACGGTCGTCAGCGACCAGGGTCCCGCCGTGTCCAAGGCCATCGAGGGCCTGACCACCGAGGGCGGCCTCGGCCTGCTCTTCGCGGTCCTGGTGATCCTGGTCTTCCTCGCGTCGATCCGCTCGACGCTGGTGACGGCGGTCTCCATCCCGCTGTCCGTGGTCCTGGCGCTGATCGTGCTGTGGACGCGCGACCTCTCCCTGAACATGCTGACGCTGGGCGCGCTGACCATCGCGATCGGCCGGGTCGTGGACGACTCGATCGTCGTCCTGGAGAACATCAAGCGCCACCTCGGCTACGGCGAGGAGCGCCAGGCCGCGATCCTCGGCGCGGTCCGCGAGGTGGCCGGCGCGGTCACCTCCTCCACCCTGACCACGGTCGCCGTGTTCCTGCCGATCGGTCTGGTCGGCGGCATGGTGGGCGCGCTGTTCGGCTCGTTCAGCATCACGGTGACCGCGGCCCTGCTGGCCTCCCTGCTGGTCTCCCTGACAGTCGTGCCGGTGCTGTCTTACTGGTTCCTGCGCGCCCCCAAGGGCACCCCGGCCGACGCCGCGGAGGCCCGCCGCCAGGCCGAGGAGAAGGAGGCGGCCAGCCGCCTCCAGCGCTTCTACGTGCCGGTCCTGCGCTTCGCGACCCGCCGCCGGCTGACCAGCGTCGCCATCGCCGTGGTGGTCCTGATCGGGACCTTCGCGATGGCGCCGCTGCTGAAGACCAACTTCTTCGACCAGGGCGAGCAGGAAGTCCTCACCGTCAAGCAGAAGCTGGCGCCGGGCACGAGCCTGGCGGCCACCGACGAGCAGGCGCAGCAGGTCGAGAAGCTGCTCGCCGGGGTGAAGGGCGTCAAGGACTACCAGGTCACCATCGGCTCGTCCGGCTTCATGGCGGCCTTCGGCGGCGGCACCGACACCAACCAGGCGTCGTACCAGGTCATGCTGGAGGACTCGGCGTCGGCCGACGATGTGCGCAGCCGCATCGAGAAGGGCCTGGCCGGGCTGAAGGGCGCCGGTACGACCACGGTCGCCGCCGGTGACGGCTTCGGCAGCCAGGACCTCAGCGTGGTCGTCAAGGCGGCCGACGCGGACGTGCTGCGCAAGGCGGCGGGCGAGGTCCGCGACGCCGTGGCCGGTCTCGACGACGTCACGGACGTCACCAGCGACCTGTCCCAGAGCGTGCCGCGCATCTCGGTCAAGGCGAACGACAAGGCCGCCGCCGCGGGCTTCGACGACCAGACGCTGGGTCTGGCGGTCGCCCAGGCGGTGCGCGGTACGACGGCCGCGAAGGCGATCGTCGACGACACCGAGCGCGACGTCGTCATCAAGTCGGCCGAGCCGGCCACGACTCTGGCGCAGCTGCGCGACCTGCGGCTGGGCGCGGTGAAGCTGGGCGACATCGCCACGGTGGAGCTGGCCGACGGCCCGGTGTCGATGACCCGCATCGACGGCCGCCGGGCGGCGACCGTCACCGCGCGGCCGACGGGCGACAACACCGGCGCGGTGAGCGCCGACCTCACCGCGAAGCTGAACTCCCTGAAGCTCCCGGCGGGCGCGACGGCGGAGATCGGCGGTGTCTCGCAGGACCAGGACGACGCGTTCAAGAACCTCGCCCTGGCGATGCTGGCGGCCATCGCGATCGTCTTCATGCTGCTGGTGGCGACGTTCCGCTCGCTGGTCCAGCCGCTGATCCTGCTGGTCTCCATCCCCTTCGCGGCGACCGGCGCGATCGGTCTGCTGCTGGTCACCGGCACCCCGATGGGTGTTCCCGCGATGATCGGCATGCTGATGCTGATCGGCATCGTGGTGACGAACGCGATCGTGCTGATCGACCTGATCAACCAGTACCGCGGTCAGGGCCTCGGCGTGGTCGAGGCGGTCGTCGAGGGCGGCCGGCACCGACTGCGGCCGATCCTGATGACCGCCCTGGCGACGATCTTCGCGCTGCTGCCGATGGCGCTGGGTGTCACCGGCCAGGGCGGTTTCATCGCCCAGCCGCTGGCGGTCGTGGTGATCGGCGGTCTGATCACGTCCACGCTGCTGACGCTGCTGCTGGTCCCGACGCTCTACGCGATGCTGGAGCTGCGCAAGGAGCGCCGCGCGAAGAAGCGTGCGGCGAAGCGGCAGGCCGCGGAGCCCGAGAAGACCCTGGAACCCGCCGGAGTCTGACCGCACACCGCTCCGATGTCCCTTCCTCCGTACGGGTTTCATATCCTGTGAACTCGAACTGCATTGCGGGGGAAGGGAATCGGGGCGTTGCCGCTGCACACGGACGATCCGAGGACGCTCGGCGGATACCGGATCGTCGACCGCCTCGGGTCCGGCGGCATGGGCGTCGTCTATCTGGGCCGCTCCCGGTCGGGCCGTGAGGTCGCGGTCAAGGTGGTGCACGCCCAGTACGCGCAGGACGACGTCTTCCGGGCCCGCTTCCGTCAGGAGATCGAGGCCGTCCGCAAGGTGAGCGGCGCCTTCACCGCCCCGGTCGTGGGCGCCGACCCGGAGGCCTCCCGGCCCTGGATGGCCACCCAGTACGTGCCCGGCCCCGCGCTCTCCGCCCTGATCCAGGACACGGGCCCGCTGAAGGGGGCGCGGCTGCGCCTGCTGGCACTGGGGCTGGTGGAGGCCCTGCGGGACATCCACCGGGCCGGGGTCGTCCACCGCGACCTCAAGCCCGGCAACGTCCTGATGGCCGAGGACGGCCCACGGGTCATCGACTTCGGCATCTCCCGCGCGGCGGAGAACCTGCCCCTCACCGAGACCGGTCATGTGATCGGCACCCCGCCGTTCATGTCGCCGGAGCAGTTCGAGGACGCCCGCTCGGTCGGACCCGCCTCGGACGTCTTCTCCCTCGGTGCGCTGCTGGTGTTCGCCGCGACCGGCAGCGGCCCCTTCGACGCCGACAGCCCCTACATGACGGCGTACCGCGTCATGCACGAGGAGCCCTCGGTGGACGCGGTCGCGGAGCCGCTGCGCTCGCTGCTGATCCGCTGCCTGGCCAAGAAGGCCGGCGACCGGCCCGGACTGGAGGAACTGGGACGGGAGTTCGCCGAGGCGCTGCCCGAGCCGGCAGCCGGCGACCGGGAGACGGTGACCCTGCGTCTGTCGCCCTCCGGCCCGCCGCGCGACAGGACCGCCCCGGCCGCCGCCGCACCCCGTCCGGACCGCCGCTCCCGGCTGCGCCGGTGGCCGGTCCTGGCGGGAACGGCGGGTGTCCTGGCCCTGGCGGTCACCGGCTACGTCCTGCTCGACCCGTTCCAGGGGAGGGACGGGAGCACGGCGTCGCGGGGGAGCACCCCGCCGGACGGCGCCGCCAGGACCTCGCCCGCGGCATCGCGCTGGGCGGCGCTGCCCGCCGGCTGGAAGCCGTGGCGGACCTCGGTCTACGGGGCCGCGCTCTCCGGCGTGACCCGGCCGGTGAACGAGGACGGGACCCTCTCCGGCCACACCCTGTCCTGCGCGATGGGCGAGGCCGCCCTGTACTGCGGAGGACAGGGCGTCTTCCCCGTCCGCGTCGACGCGTCGACGGGGAAGCTCGCCTGGCGTGCGGACTCCGTGCCCTCGGAGGCGGCACAGGAGAACTACGACAGCACGGTCCTCGGGGAGCACGACGGTGTGCTGCTGGTCCGCCAGTCGGTCGTGAGCAGCACGGGCGCCGACCGGGTGGCCAAGGTCCTGGCCCTCGACTCCGGCACCGGTGAACTGCTCTGGTCGCGCCCGATGGACGACGGCACGATCCAGCCCGCCCTCGTCGGCGATCTGCTGCTGGTGCCGGACGGCGAGCGCGTGACGGCCCGCGACCCGCGGCAGGGCACCGCGCGCTGGACCACGGACCTGCCCGCCGGGCCGGACCATTTCTGCGGGTTCCACGGGACCGGCAGCCTGGCGTACGCCGTCTGCCTCGACGCGGCCCGTTCGTCGCACACCCTGCTCTACGCCGTGGACCCGGCCGACGGCACGACCCGGAAGGTGAGCGTGCCGGACGGCGACCTCGAACACGTCGGCGACCTCGACGGTGATCCGGTCTTCCTGGAGTCCGGCGGCGGACAGGACGAGTCGGCGGCCGTGGAACCGGCGTACACCGGGGTCCTGCTGATCGACCCGGACACCGGGACCGTACGGCGCAGGAGCCTGCCCGGCAGCCCGCGCGGCGCGGCGGCGCTGGTGGGCGGCGTGCTCTGCTTCGCCTCCTCCAGCGGCCGGGTGACCGCGCACGAGCCCGCGACGGGCAAGAGGCTGTGGGCGACCGCGACCACGCTCCAGCAGCCCGGCACGCCCGTCGCCGACGAGCGGGGCCGCACCCTCTTCGCGGCCAGCGCCTCCGGACGGGCGGCCGCGCTCGACACCGCGACGGGCCGCCTGCTGTGGGAGTCCCCGGCGCGGGCCGAGCAGGTCGCCCCGACCGGTTCCCACCCGGCGCGGGTGTATCCCGACGGCGGTTCCCTGGTGGTGCTCAGCCCCGACGGGACCGTCTTCGCGCTGGACCCGGCCCACCCCGACCGGCAGGAGCCGCAGCCGGGGTGATCCGGGTCCATGGGCGGGCCGGTTACGGCAGCGCCAGCATCCGCTCCAGCGCCAGCTTCGCGAACGTCTCGGTCTCCTTGTCGACCTCGATGCGGTTGACGAGGTTGCCCTCGGCCAGCGACTCCAGGGTCCACACCAGGTGGGGGAGGTCGATGCGGTTCATGGTCGAGCAGAAGCAGACCGTCTTGTCGAGGAAGACGATCTCCTTGCCCTCGGGCGCGAAACGATTCGCCAGCCGGCGGACCAGGTTCAGCTCCGTGCCGATGGCCCACTTGGAGCCGGCCGGAGCGGCCTCCAGGGCCTTGATGATGTACTCCGTCGAGCCGACGTAGTCCGCCGCGGCCACGACCTCGTGCTTGCACTCGGGGTGCACCAGGACGTTCACGCCCGGGATGCGCTCGCGCACGTCGTTGACCGAGTCCAGCGAGAAACGGCCGTGGACCGAGCAGTGGCCGCGCCACAGGATCATCTTCGCGTCGCGCAGCTGCTCGGCGGTCAGGCCGCCGTTCGGCCGGTGCGGGTTGTAGACCACGCAGTCGTCGAGGGACATGCCCATGTCCCGCACCGCGGTGTTGCGGCCGAGGTGCTGGTCGGGCAGGAAGAGGACCTTCTCGCCCTGCTCGAACGCCCAGTCCAGCGCCTTCTTCGCGTTGGACGAGGTGCAGATGGTGCCCCCGTGCTTGCCCGTGAACGCCTTGATGTCGGCGGACGAGTTCATGTACGAGACGGGGACGACCTGCTCGGCTATGCCGGCCTCGGTCAGCACGTCCCAGCACTCCGCGACCTGCTCGGCGGTGGCCATGTCGGCCATCGAGCAGCCGGCGGCGAGATCCGGCAGGACGACCTTCTGGTCGTCGCCGGTCAGGATGTCCGCGGACTCCGCCATGAAGTGCACACCGCAGAACACGATGTACTCGGCCTCCGGGCGCGCGGCCGCGTCCCGGGCCAGCTTGAAGGAGTCGCCCGTGACGTCCGCGAACTGGATGACCTCGTCGCGCTGGTAGTGGTGCCCGAGCACGAAGACCTTGTCGCCGAGCTTCTCCTTGGCCGCGCGGGCGCGCTCGACCAGGTCCGGGTCGGACGGCGAGGGGAGGTCGCCCGGGCATTCGACGCCACGCTCGCTCTTCGGGTCGGCCTCGCGGCCGAGGAGCAGGAGGGCGAGGGGCGTCGGCTGTACGTCGAGCTCCGGGGTCTGGGCGGTGGTCACGACACGCACCCTTTCTGTTCTGCGGCTCGTCGGTCCGTGCATCGGGCCGACGCTAGTTTTCGTCTAAATGACGCTATCTATCATAACTGCTTCACGTCACTTTGACGACGGCCATAGTGTCGGTGTGACATGAATCCCGATGCGCCGTTTTCCGCTCCCTGTGTCATGTGCGAGCATGAAGAGGGATCCGAGGGTCGAAGGAACCAGCGGAACCGAAAAGACACGCGCCCGGCCCGGAATGAATCCGCGGCCCCGCCGGTTGCAACCGTCGGCAAGCAGTCTCCGTACAACCCGGGAGAGATGTAGATGTCCGTATCGGACGAGACCAGCACCGTCACCGACGGCATCATCCTGACCGACGCCGCCGCGTCCAAGGTCAAGGCCCTGCTCGACCAGGAAGGCCGAGACGACCTGGCCCTGCGTGTCGCCGTTCAGCCCGGCGGCTGCTCCGGCCTGCGCTACCAGCTCTTCTTCGACGAGCGTTCGCTCGACGGTGACGTCGTCAAGGACTTCGACGGCGTCAAGGTCGTCACCGACCGCATGAGCGCCCCGTACCTCGGCGGCGCCTCGATCGACTTCGTGGACACGATCGAGAAGCAGGGCTTCACGATCGACAACCCGAACGCGACCGGCTCCTGCGCCTGCGGCGACTCCTTCAGCTGAGCCGCCCGGGCCGCCCTCGGGCGACCCGGACGACACGAAAAGGCGGCGGCCCCCACCGAGGGGGCCGCCGCCTTTCGCCGTCGCCGTGTCCTACTGCGGCTGCGCCGACGCATCCGGCAGCCGCGCCCCCGCCTTCTCGTACGGGATCTCCCTGCCGTCCGACCCGACGACCTTCCGGCCGCCCAGCGGCTCGTCCAGCCGTACGGTCTGCTGGAAGATCTTGGCGATCTTGATGCAGATCTTGTTGGGCCACGGCTTCTCGGTCACCGTCACGGTCACCCGGTCCGCGCTCTCCACCGCCGTCGCCTCGTAGTCGGCGCACACCCCGCCGGTGTAGCGCACCGCGAGGCCGCCGTCCTCGACCGTGTAGTCCTGCACCTGCACGTCGCGCGAGGCCGGTGCCGCCGTGGTCGGGCCGGCCGACACGGACGGGGTCAGATAGTCCGGCTCCACCGCCGGATAGGTCACCGTGAAGGCGTCCTGGGCGCCCGACCCACGGGCCGAGAACAGCCACGACGGGACCAGCGCCAGCCGCTCGTCCACCCGGTGCACCGCCAGCCCGAACACCGCGTCCTCGACCGTGACCGTGGTGCGCCCGCCGGCGCCCGAGGCCGTCGACGAGCCGCACGGCTGCTCCAGCCGGTCCTTCAGCGGTACGGGGCTCGCGCAGCCGCCGATGCCCATCCGGTGGTCCGTGCCGGGGGCCTTGTTCAGCAGGTCCAGCGCCTCCCGCGCGCTCACCGCGGGGTACACGTCCCCCTTCAGCGGCTTCGTCAGCTGCCCGGTGCCGCCGACCAGCTCGCCCTGCGCGCCGACGGTCAGCCCGGTGGTCAGGCCGTAGGTGGGCAGTCCGCCGACCACCGGATCGGCGTTCACCGTCCGCTGGGCACCCATGACCTGGCTCGCGTCCACCTTGGCGTCGTCCTGGCCCAGCGCCTTAAGAACCGGCGCGGCCGCCTTCCTCGCCGCCGCCTCGCTCACCGGGTCGGTGGCCGGGACCGCGGGGTCCTGTATGCACAGGGTCCGCTTCTGACAGTTGTCGGTGCCCGGTGCGTAACGGCTGAAGGTCCAGGTGCCGGGCGCCGCCCTGTCCACCCGCAGGACCGGGCCCGCGCCGTCCTTGCCCGTGCCGACCTGCCAGACCGTGCCCTGCGCCACCGGTGTCCCGTCGATCCCGAGCGCCTTCGCCAGGCGGGCCACCTCGTCCCGGGTGACCTGGCCCGTGGCCCAGTACACCGGCGCCGAGCCGGGGCCGTCGGGCAGCGTCCCGGCGGCCCGGTACGTCACGCCGTACGGATTGGGCTCACCCGGCGCGATGCCGTTCGCGGCGCCCCCGGTGCCCGACGTGCCGGGGGCGGAGTAGCCGTCGAGGGCCAGCGGCGCGGGGGTGCCGTCGCCCGCGGACGCGCCGGAACCCGTACGGCCGCCGGACGCGCTCGCGGCGAGGTACGCGCCCCCGCCCCCGACGAGCAGCACGGCGGCCGCGACCGAGGCGACGACCGCGGGCGAGCGCCGCCGGGAGACCGGACGGTCCTCGTGGCTTCCGTCACCGTCCTCGCTCCCGGACCGGACCTCGGGGTCGCGGACCGTCTCGGAGACCCGTTCGGCCGCACCTCCGACGGCCACCTCGGTGGAGGCGTCCTCGCGGGAGGCGGTGCCGGCGGGGCTGCCGTCGGCAGGGCTGTCCTCGGCGGAGGAGACCTCGACGGGGTCGGCCTCGGCGGAGGCGGGTTCGACCGGGCCGGCCTCGGCAGGTGCGTCCCCGACGGGGGCTGCCCCGTCCTTGCCGGCCTCGGCAGGGGCCGCCTCGGCCGCGGCGTCGGCACGGTCCTCGGCACCGGGCTCGGCGTCGCCCGAGTCGGCACCGGCTCCCACCCGCGCCTCGGGGTCGACATCGTCCTCGGCGTCGGCCCTGGCATCCGTCCCGATCCCGGCCTCGGCATCCGCCCCGGTCTCGGCATCAGCCTCGGCCTCGGGCTGGGCATCTGCCCCGGCATCTGCCCCGGTCTCGGCATCAGCCTCGGCCTCGGGCTGGGCATCTGCCCCGGCATCCGCCCCGGTCTCGGCATCAGCCTCGGCCGCGGCCTCGGGCTGGGCATCTGCCCCGGCCGAGGCCCGGACCGCTTCCTTCTCACCGGCGGTCTCGGCGGCGCCCGGCTCGCGTGCGGCGTCGTCGTTGTCGGGTCGCTCGGTGTCCACCGCATCGCTCCTTCGGCTGCTGTCCTCATGGCCAACCCTGACCCGGCCCTGTCAAGATGGGCGGCGGAGGGGTCGTACCCCGCATCCCCTCTACGGGGGACGCCGATGGGACGCAGCGGGGGAGCGCACGGTTCCCCGGAACGCGCCGACGCGGAATCCGGGCGCCGCTCAGTCCCCGTAGTCCGACATCGCGTCCAGCAGCCGAGCCGACGCCGACGGCACGGTCACGCCGTGGATGAGCGACGGGGACACCGGGAGGGAGGTGAACCGGTCGGGGGCCGCCCAGTGCGGCACCATCCGGGCACAGTCACCGCGCAGCGACGCGAGGCCGCCCTCCAGGTCCGCCGGGGCGGGGGCACAGCGCTTGAGGTTCGTCATAGCGGCACCGTATGCACGACTCGGGCCGCGAAGAAAGATCTACTATCGGGTAGTTTCGTACGCTTCAAGGTGAGCCCGCCGACCGGGTAGCGTGAACTGTCAATGCCCCTCCCCCCAGGAGAGTCCACGCCGTGCGCATCGCAGTCACCGGCTCCATCGCCACCGACCACCTCATGACCTTCCCCGGCCGCTTCGCCGACCAGCTCGTCGCGGACCAGCTGCACACGGTCTCGCTCTCCTTCCTGGTCGACAACCTCGACGTACGCCGTGGCGGCGTCGGCGCGAACATCGCCTTCGGCATGGGACAGCTCGGCACGGATCCGATCCTGGTCGGCGCCGCCGGCTCGGACTTCGACGACTACCGGGCCTGGCTCGACCGGCACGGCGTCGACACCGATTCGGTGCGCATCTCCGAGACGCTGCACACCGCCCGCTTCGTGTGCACCACCGACGCCGACCACAACCAGATCGGCTCCTTCTACACCGGCGCGATGAGCGAGGCCCGCCTCATCGAGCTGAAGACCGTCGCCGACCGCGTGGGCGGTCTCGACCTGGTCCTGATCGGCGCCGACGACCCGGAGGCGATGCTCCGGCACACCGAGGAGTGCCGCACCCGGTCCATCGCGTTCGCCGCCGACTTCTCCCAGCAGATCGCCCGGATGAACGGCGACGAGATCCGGACCCTGCTGGAGGGAGCGACGTACCTCTTCTCCAACGAGTACGAGAAGGGGCTCATCGAGTCCAAGACCGGCTGGAGCGACGAGGAGATCCTCGCCAGGGTCGGCCACCGCGTCACGACCCTCGGCTCGCGCGGTGTGCGCGTCGAGCGGGTCGGCCAGGACCCGATCGAGGTCGGCTGCCCCGACGAGGAGCGCAAGGCCGACCCCACCGGCGTCGGCGACGCCTTCCGGGCCGGCTTCCTCTCCGGCCTGGCCTGGGGCGTCGGCCTGGAGCGCGCCGCCCAGGTCGGCTGCATGCTCGCCACACTGGTCATCGAGACGGTCGGCACCCAGGAGTACCAGCTGCGCCGCGGCCACTTCATGGAGCGCTTCACCAAGGCCTACGGCGACGAGGCCGCCGCCGAGGTGCGCGAGCACCTGTCCTGACCCGGCACGGCCGCTGACCGGCCCCTCTTCCACGGCAGGCCCCGGGATCCGATCCCGGGGCCTGCCGCGGTCAGGACACCCGGCGGACCACGTACGCCGAGCCGCGCTCCGCCGGCTCCTCGCCGACGTACTCCTGCCCCCGCATCTCGCACCACGCCGGGATGTCGAGCCGGGCCGCCTCGTCGTCGGAGAGCACCCGGACCGTGCCGCCCACCGGCACCTCGCCGAAGACCTTCGCCAGCTCGATCACGGGGATCGGGCACCGCCTCCCCAGCGCGTCGACCACCAGCGCGTCGCCCTGCTGCGTGCCGACCACCGGAGCGTCGCCCTCCGGCCCGCCGCCCTCCGGCCCGCCGCCCTCCGGCCCGCCGCCCTCCGGCCCGCCGGCCACCGGCGCCCCCGCCACCGGCGCGGCAGCGTCCACGACCGCCGGTGCGGCGGGTGCGGCAGGCGCGGCGGGTGCGCCGAGCTCCTCGCGCACCGCCGCCACCGTGCCAGGGAGCACCGACAGGAACCGCTCGACCTCCTCGGCCGGCGTGCCGTACGGCAGCGACACCCGGACGTTGCCCTCGCTCAGCACCCCCATCGCCCTGAGCACATGGCTCGGCGTCAGCGTGCTGCTCGTGCAGGACGATCCGGACGACACGGAGAAGCCCTCCCGGTCCAGCGCGTGCAGCAGGGCCTCCCCGTCGACATAGAGGCACGAGAACGTGACGATCCCGGGCAGCCGCCGCGCCGGATCGCCGACCACCTCCACGTCCGGGACGAGCGACGGCACCCGCGTCCGGATCCGGTCCGTCAGCTCCCGCAGCCGTACCGCCTCCTGCTCCGCCTCGGCGCGCACCGCCCGCAGCGAGGCCGCCGCCGCCACGATCGCCGGGATGTTCCCGAAGCCGCCCGCCCGCCCCGACTCGCGCTCGTCGGCCGGGCCTTGGGAGGCGAACCGCACCCCCTTGCGGACCACCAGCAGCCCGACCCCGGACGGGCCGCCCCATTTGTGCGCACTGCCCGTCAGTACCGACCAGTTGCCCGGCACCCGGCCCCAGCCGAGCGACTGCGCGCCGTCCACCAGCAGCGGGACCCCCGCCTCCCGGCACAGCTCGGCCACCGCGGCCACCGGTTGCTCGGTACCCACCTCGTGATTGGCCGACTGGAGACAGGCCAGCGCGGTGTCCGGCCGCAGGGCCTCGCCGTACGACCCGGCCGTCGCCTCGCCGGTCCGCAGCACCGGCACCCGGGTCACCGAACCGCCCGCGGCCTCGTGCGCCTCGGCCGAATGGAGTACCGAAGAGTGTTCGACCTCCGACACGATCAGGTGGTTTCCCACGCGGCGTCGGCCCGTCAGCACCCCCGCGATCCCCGCGTGCACCGCCCGGGTGCCGGAGGAGGTGAACGTCAGCTCGTCCGGCCGGCAGCCGACGGCGTCGGCCGCCGCCTCCCGCGCCGCGTCCAGCAGCAGCCGCGCCCGCCGACCCTCCCGGTACAGCCGCGTGGGGTCGGCCCACCCCTCGTCGAGGGAGGCCGCCAGGGCCTGGCGGGCAACGGGATGCAGGGGAGCGGCCGATGCGGCGTCGAAGTAGGACACACCGCAACGCTAAGCGCCCCGGCCGCCCGCGCCGAACCGCCCCCGCGGGCGGGTCGCGCCGGTGGCCGTCCCGCCCGGGACCACCCGACCTGCGCAATGCCCCGAACTCCCGTCAGAAAACAGCCGCAGCAGGACAACCCACCCCCTTCGGGGGGACCGGCGGCGCGTTGGCCACCCTCCCCGCGCGACCCCAAAACGCGTCCAGTAGGGTTTGGTCCGCATAAACATCCAAACCCCTGCCCGACGCAGGGCGGCGACCGACCAGCGAGAAGGCCGCAGCCGAACAGCGCGGGCGAGACTCTCGGGAAGGCGCTACGTGAGTCCCAACGGCTCCGACCGCTCGCCGCGGCGCCCGATGCGGCGGAAGCTGCTGCAGGCAATGACTGCGGGCCTGGTCCTGGCGACAGCCACTGGTTGCTCGTACAACTGGGAAGACTTCCCCCGCCTTGGTATGCCCACCCCGGTCACAGACGAGGCTCCGCGGATCCTCTCCCTCTGGCAGGGCTCGTGGGCGGCCGCGCTCGCCACCGGCGTGCTGGTCTGGGGCCTGATCCTGTGGGCGACCGTGTTCCACCGGCGCAGCCGGACCAAGGTCGAGGTTCCTCCGCAGACCCGGTACAACATGCCGATCGAGGCCCTGTACACAGTGGTCCCGATCATCATCGTCTCGGTGCTGTTCTACTTCACCGCCCGTGACGAATCGAAGCTCCTCAGCCTCAAGCAGAAGCCCGACGTCACTGTGAACGTCGTCGGCTTCCAGTGGAGCTGGGGCTTCAACTACATCGAGAACGTCGACGGTTCCACCGGTGACGCGAAGACCGACAAGAACCTGGCCGCCATCCCGGACCGGTTCAAGGCGGACTTCCCGGCGAACGCCGGCGGCGTCTACGACGTCGGCACGCCCGGCACGCGCAACCCGCAGACGGGCAACCCCGGTCCGACGCTGTGGCTGCCCAAGGGCGAGACCGTTCGCTTCGTCCTCACCTCGCGTGACGTCATCCACTCCTTCTGGGTGGTGCCGTTCCTGATGAAGATGGACGTCATCCCCGGTCACACGAACTCCTTCCAGGTGACGCCCAACCAAGAGGGCACCTTCATGGGCAAGTGTGCCGAGCTCTGCGGCGTCGACCACTCCCGGATGCTGTTCAACGTGAAGGTCGTCTCCCCCGAGCGTTACCAGCAGCACCTCAAGGACCTCGCCAAGAAGGGGCAGACCGGTTACGTTCCCGCCGGCATCGCGCAGACGAGCCACGAGAAGAACCGGGAGACGAACAACCTGTGAGCATCGTCAACGAACCTCAGGGCGCCGCGGCGGCCGGAGCCTCGTACTACGAGGACGAACTGCCCGTACGGCGCAAGCAGCCCGGTAACGTCGTGATCAAGTGGCTCACCACCACTGACCACAAGACGATCGGCACGCTCTATCTGGCCACGTCCTTCGCGTTCTTCTGCATCGGTGGCGTCATGGCGCTGCTCATGCGTGCGGAGCTGGCCCGGCCTGGTCTGCAGATCATGTCGAACGAGCAGTTCAACCAGGCGTTCACGATGCACGGCACGATCATGCTGCTGATGTTCGCGACGCCGCTGTTCGCCGGTTTCACGAACTGGATCATGCCGCTCCAGATCGGTGCCCCGGACGTCGCGTTCCCGCGGCTGAACATGTTCGCCTACTGGCTCTACCTGTTCGGCTCGCTCATCGCGGTGGGTGGCTTCCTCACCCCGCAGGGTGCGGCCGACTTCGGCTGGTTCGCCTACTCCCCGCTGTCGGACGCGGTCCGCAGCCCGGGCGTCGGCGCCGACATGTGGATCATGGGTCTGGCCTTCTCCGGCTTCGGCACGATCCTCGGCGCGGTCAACTTCATCACCACGATCATCTGCATGCGCGCACCCGGCATGACGATGTTCCGCATGCCGATCTTCGTGTGGAACGTGCTGCTGACGGCCGTTCTGGTCCTGCTGGCCTTCCCGGTGCTGGCCGCGGCCCTGTTCGCGCTGGAGGCGGACCGAAAATTCGGCGCCCACGTCTTCGACGCGTCCAACGGCGGAGCCCTGCTATGGCAACACCTCTTCTGGTTCTTCGGCCATCCAGAGGTGTACATCATCGCGCTGCCGTTCTTCGGCATCATCAGTGAGATCATCCCGGTCTTCTCCCGCAAGCCGATGTTCGGCTACATGGGCCTGATCGCCGCGACGATCTCGATCGCCGGTCTGTCCGTGACGGTGTGGGCCCACCACATGTACGTCACCGGCGGAGTGCTGCTGCCGTTCTTCTCCTTCATGACGTTCCTCATCGCCGTTCCGACCGGCGTGAAGTTCTTCAACTGGATCGGCACGATGTGGAAGGGGTCGCTGAGCTTCGAGACCCCGATGCTGTGGGCGGTCGGCTTCCTGATCACCTTCACCTTCGGTGGTCTGACCGGTGTCATCCTGGCGTCGCCGCCGATGGACTTCCACGTCTCGGACTCGTACTTCGTGGTGGCGCACTTCCACTACGTCGTGTTCGGCACGGTCGTCTTCGCGATGTTCGCCGGCTTCCACTTCTGGTGGCCGAAGTTCACCGGCAAGATGCTCGACGAGCGCCTCGGCAAGATCACCTTCTGGACGCTGTTCGTCGGCTTCCACGGCACCTTCCTGGTCCAGCACTGGCTGGGTGCCGAGGGCATGCCCCGTCGTTACGCCGACTACCTGGCGGCCGACGGCTTCACCGCCCTGAACACGGTCTCCACGATCAGCTCGTTCGTCCTCGGTCTGTCGATCCTTCCGTTCTTCTACAACGTGTGGAAGACCGCCAAGTACGGCAAGCCGGTCGGCGTGGACGACCCGTGGGGCTACGGCCGCTCGCTGGAGTGGGCCACGTCCTGCCCGCCGCCGCGCCACAACTTCCTCACCCTGCCGCGGATCCGCAGCGAATCCCCGGCGTTCGACCTGCACCACCCTGAGATCGCCGCGCTCGAGCTGGAGCACGCCGCCCACGGTGGCGCCATCACGGACGGCAAGGAGGCCGGCAAGTGAAGATCCAGGGCAAGATGTTCATGTGGCTGAGCGTCTTCGTCCTCGCCATCGCGATCGTCTATGGCGTGTGGTCGAAGGAGCCGGCCGGTACCACGGCGCTCTTCCTGGCCTTCGGCCTGTGCATCATGATCGGCTTCTACCTGGGCTTCACCGCCCGGCGGGTCGACGCGGGTGCGCAGGACAACAAGGAGGCGGACGTCGCGGACGACGCCGGCGAGCTGGGCTTCTTCAGCCCGCACAGCTGGCAGCCGCTGTCCCTGGCCGTCGGTGGCGCCCTGGCCTTCCTGGGCGTCGCGATGGGCTGGTGGCTGCTGTACTTCTCGGCTCCGCTGATCCTGCTGGGCCTGTGGGGCTGGGTCTTCGAGTACTACCGCGGTGAGAACCGCACCCAGTGACACGCGCTGACCCCAGGTCAGCCTCTGCACCACCCGGGAGCCCGGATCCTCCGTCAGGAGGATCCGGGCTCCTGTGTTTGCCGGAAGCCGGGTCCCTCTTAAGGGTTACTCAGCGCGCCGGTGCCGGTGAAGCTTCCTAGCGTGATGCCATGAGCCTTTCAGCCCGTCCTCGCACCACCGTCGGCTGCGCGCTGCTGGTGATCGCCCTCTGCGCGGGCGTCACCGCCTGCGGCGCGGACGGAGACCCGCTCTCCGCCCGGCCCTACGACGCGGACCCGGAGGTCGCCGTCAACGCCCCGACGGAGACCGGCGAGAAGGCCGACCCGGACAAACCCCTAGAGGTCACCGCCGAGGACTCCGACGGGCGCCTCACGGACGTCACGGCCGTCGACACGTCGGGCCGCTACGTGGCGGGCGAACTGTCCGCGGACGGCAGCCGCTGGCACAGCACCGCGCCGCTCGCCGCCGACACCCGCTACACGGTGCGGGTGAGCACCGAGGACGACGACGGGGCGCCCGGCCGCAAGGTCCTCACCTTCCACACCGGCCGGCCCACGGGCAAGGCCCGGCAGACCGTGGACGTCCTCTTCACCCCCAGGTCGGGCCTGTACGGCGTCGGCCAGCCGGTCGTCGCGCAGCTCAGCGTGCCCGTCAAGGACAAGGGTCAACGGGCCGTCGTCGAACGGGCCCTGAAGGTGGATTCCACACCCCGGGTGGACGGCTCCTGGTTCTGGGTGAACGACAAGGAACTGCACTACCGGCCCAAGGACTACTGGCCCGCCCACGCGACCGTCCAGGTGCACAGCAACCTGGCGGGGATGCGCATCGGCGACCGGCTGTGGGGCGGCAAGGCGGCACCCCTGAAGCTCACCACGGGCGACCGCGTCGTCGCCGTCGCGGACTCGGCGGCGCACCAGTTGACGGTCTACAAGAACGACCGGCCGATCAACCAGATCCCCGTCACCACCGGCAGGCCCGGCTTCGACACCCGCAACGGCATCAAGGTCATCCTGGAGAAGCAGCGCATGGTACGCATGCGCGGCACCACGATCGGCATCCAGGAGGGCACCTCGGACTCCTACGACCTGCCCGTCTACTACGCCTCGCGGATCACCTGGAGCGGCGAGTACGTGCACGCCGCCCCCTGGTCGGTGGGCTCCCAGGGCTCCGAGAACGTCAGTCACGGCTGCATCGGCATGAGCACCAGCAACGCGGAGTGGTTCTTCAACACCGTCCACGAGGGCGACGTCGTCCAGGTCGTCAACTCCGACGGCCACCAGATGGAGCCGTTCGGCAACGGCTTCGGCGACTGGAACGTCACCTGGGACAAGTGGCGCAGCGGCAGCGCGCTGCAGGACGGCGCCCCGGAGAGCCCCCGGCCCGAGGACACGGCGAGGCTGCGCCCGACGCCGGTGTGACCCCGCCGGGGGGCGCCGGGACCGGCACCATCACCCGGCCGGGGGAACGAGGGGGGCGTGAGGGGCCGTCAGGGACCGGCCGTCACCGGCCGACCGGATCTCGTCCCGTGGGGAACCCCGCGCCCCGTCCTGACTACGCGCTCAGCAGCCTCTTGCGGCGCAGCAGAGCGGCCAGCGACCCCGCGAACTCCACCGGATCCACCGGGAGCGTCACAGCGGCGTCGGCGCGGCTCCAGGTGGCCAGCCAGGCGTCCTGCGGCCGCCCGATGAGCAGCAGCACCGGCGGGCACTCGAACACCTCGTCCTTGATCTGCCGGCACAGGCCCATGCCGCCCATCGGCACGGCCTCACCGTCGAACACGCAGACGTCGATGCCGCCCCGGTCCATCTCGGTCAGCACCGCGGCCGGGGTGGCGCACTCCACGAACTCGACCTGGGGCACGTCGGGAGCGGGCCGGCGTCCGGCCGCGAGCCGCACCTGTTCGCGGGTGTTGGAATCGTCGCTGTAGACCAGCACCGTGGCGGTCGGCTGCATGTTTCCTCCGAGACGTCAGCGTCGTACGGACAGAACCGGTGCGGCGGATGCTACTCCCTTGAACAGGCTGTCAACACCTGTTGGAACACCGCTTCGATGGGCCATACGGGCACTACACACGCTGGGAACACTCCGAACGGCACCCCCCGGAGTGAGGGCGGGATAAGGGACCGACATAATGTCGGTCGTGGCGACAGCAACGACAGTAGAAACCGGGCACGCGCACCCGTCGGTCAACCGGCCGAACCTCGTCAGCGTAGGAACCATCATCTGGTTGAGTTCCGAGCTGATGTTCTTCGCGGCCCTCTTCGCGATGTACTTCACCCTGCGATCGGTGACGGGTCCCGACCACTGGAAGGAAATGGCGTCCGCCCTGAACTTCCCGTTCTCGGCGACGAACACCACGATCCTGGTGCTCTCCTCCCTCACCTGCCAGCTCGGCGTCTTCGCCGCCGAGCGAGGTGACGTGAAGAAGCTCCGGGGCTGGTTCATCGTCACCTTCATCATGGGTGCGATCTTCATCGGCGGTCAGATCTACGAGTACACCGAGCTGGTGAAGAAGGACGGGCTCTCGCTCTCCTCCGACCCGTACGGCTCGGTGTTCTACCTGACCACCGGCTTCCACGGCATGCACGTGACGGGCGGCCTGATCGCTTTCCTGTTCGTCCTCGGCAGGACGTACGCGGCCAAGAGGTTCACCCATGAACAGGCGACCGCGGCCATCGTCGTGTCCTACTACTGGCACTTCGTCGATGTCGTCTGGATCGGCCTCTTCGCCACGATCTACATGATCAAGTAGCCGGGCCCGATCCCGCGCACCTTCCAGAAGCATCGACGCAGAAGATCCTGACACCGGGGTAATCCGTGAAAAAGCTCTCCGCACGACGACGCCATCCGCTGGCGGCGGTCGTCGTCCTACTCCTCGCGCTGGCGGCCACTGGGGGGCTGTACGCCGCGTTCGCGCCCGCGAGCAAGGCGCAGGCCGATGAAACCTCCCAGTCCCTCGCCATCGACGAGGGCAAGAAGCTCTACGCCGTGGGCTGCGCCAGCTGCCACGGCACCGGCGGTCAGGGCACCTCCGACGGTCCGAGCCTGGTCGGCGTCGGCGCCGCGGCCGTCGACTTCCAGGTCGGCACCGGCCGTATGCCTGCGGCGACCTCCCAGGGTCCGCAGGTGGTGAAGAAGAAGAACATCTACAGCCAGGCCCAGATCGACCAGCTCGCGACCTACATCGCGTCGCTGGGCGCCGGCCCGAACGTCCCCACCTCGGCCCAGTACGGCCCCGAGGGCGCGGACATCGCCAAGGGCGGCGAGCTCTTCCGCACCAACTGCGCGCAGTGCCACAACTTCACCGGCAAGGGCGGTGCCCTCACGGAGGGCAAGTTCGCGCCGGACCTGGAGGGTGTGGACCCGAAGCACATCTACGAGGCCATGCAGACCGGCCCGCAGAACATGCCTTCGTTCCCCGACACGACCCTGTCGGAGCAGAACAAGAAGGACATCATCGCGTACCTGAACGCGGTCAACAGCGATGAGACGGTGAACCCCGGCGGTCTCGAACTGGGCGGCCTCGGGCCGGTCAGCGAGGGTCTGTTCGCGTGGATCTTCGGTCTCGGCGCCCTGGTCGCGGTCGCCGTCTGGGTCGCCGCTCGGACCGCAAAGGCCAAGAAGTCATGAGTAGCCAAGACATTCCAGAAGAGAACCTGCCCGCTGAGCAGGCCCACGCGCACGGCGCCGTGGACGTCGCGGACGAGCAGAACCCGTTCGCCGACCCGGGGCTGCCGCCCCACGAGCACCGGATCCAGGACATCGACGAGCGGGCCGCCAAGCGGTCCGAGCGTACGGTCGCCTTCCTGTTCACGCTGTCGATGCTGGCCACCGTCGGCTTCATCGCGTCGTACGTGACGATCCCGCAGGACAAGTCGATCTTCGTGTTCCCGATCGGTCACATCAGCGCGATGAACTTCGCGCTGGGCCTGACCCTCGGCACGGCGCTGTTCTGCATCGGCGCGGGCGCGGTCCACTGGGCCCGCACCCTGATGTCCGACGTGGAGGTCGCCGACGAGCGTCACCCGATCGAGGCGTCCCCCGAGGTCCGCGCGAAGGTCTTCGCGGACTTCAAGGAAGGTGCCGCGGAGTCCGCGCTCGGCCGTCGCAAGCTGATCCGCAACACGATGTTCGGTGCGCTGGCGCTGTTCCCGCTCTCCGGTGTCGTCCTGCTGCGCGACCTCGGGTCGCTGCCCGAGGACAAGATGCGGCACACCCTGTGGTCCAAGGGCAAGCTCCTCGTCAACATGAACACGAACCAGCCGCTGCGCGCTTCGGACGTGGCCGTCGGTTCGCTCACCTTCGTCAAGCCCGAGGGCCTGGAGGAGACCGACGAGGAGTTCCAGAACGAGATCGCCAAGGCGGCCGTGATGATCGTCCGGCTCCAGCCCGACGACATCAAGGACAAGCAAGAGCTCGAGTGGTCGCACGACGGCATCGTCGCGTACTCGAAGATCTGCACCCACGTCGGTTGCCCGATCTCCCTGTACGAGCAGCAGACGCACCACGTGCTCTGCCCCTGCCACCAGTCCACCTTCGACCTGTCCGACGGCGCCCGGGTGATCTTCGGTCCCGCCGGTCACGCCCTGCCGCAGCTGCGCATCGGCGTGAACCCCGAGGGCTACCTCGAGGCGCTCGGCGACTTCGCAGAGCCCGTCGGCCCTGCCTTCTGGGAGCGCGGATGAGCACTACGACCACCACCGAGTCCCGCTCCCGCGGGAAGGCGCCGGCCGGCGAGCGGATCGCCGACTGGGCCGACGGCCGGCTGGGGATCTACTCCCTGGCCAAGGCCAACATGCGCAAGATCTTTCCCGACCACTGGTCGTTCATGCTGGGTGAGGTCTGCCTCTACAGCTTCCTGATCATCATCCTCACGGGTGTGTATCTGACGCTGTTCTTCCACCCCTCGATGAACGAGGTGGTGTACCACGGCAGCTACGTCCCGCTCCAGGGACAGCTGATGTCCGAGGCGTTCAGCTCGACCCTGCACATCTCCTTCGAGGTGCGCGGTGGTCTGCTCATCCGGCAGATCCACCACTGGGCGGCGCTGATCTTCCTCGCCGGCATGTTCGTGCACATGATGCGCGTGTTCTTCACCGGCGCGTTCCGCAAGCCGCGTGAGATCAACTGGCTGTTCGGCTTCCTGCTGTTCGTCCTGGGCATGTTCACCGGCTTCACCGGTTACTCGCTCCCGGACGACCTGCTCTCCGGCACCGGTGTCCGCTTCACCGAGGGCGCGATCCTGTCCATGCCGATCGTCGGCACGTACATCTCGTTCTTCCTCTTCGGCGGGGAGTTCCCGGGCCACGACTTCGTGGCGCGGTTCTACTCGATCCACATCCTGCTGCTGCCGGGCATCATGCTCGGCCTGGTCGTGGGCCACCTGATCCTGGTCTTCTACCACAAGCACACGCAGTTCGCGGGCCCCGGCAAGAGCAACAAGAACGTCGTCGGCATGCCGCTGCTGCCGGTCTACATGGCCAAGGCCGGAGGCTTCTTCTTCCTGGTCTTCGGTGCCATCGCGGCCATCGCGGCGATCGCGCAGATCAACCCGATCTGGGCCATCGGCCCCTACCGTCCGGACCAGGTGTCGACCGGCGCCCAGCCCGACTGGTACATGGGCTTCGCCGAGGGTCTGATCCGCTACATGCCGGGCTGGGAGATCAACCTCTGGGGCCACACGCTGGTCCTGGGCGTGTTCATCCCGCTGGTCCTGTTCGGTGTCGTCCTCGCCGCGCTGGCGCTCTACCCCTTCATCGAGGCGTGGATCACCGGCGACAAGCGCGAGCACCACATCCTGGACCGCCCGCGCAACGCCCCGACGCGTACGGCCCTGGGCAGCGCCTGGGTCACGATGTACATGATCACGCTGGTCGGCGGTGGCAACGACCTGTGGGCCACCCACTTCCACCTGTCGATCAACTCGATCACCTGGTTCGTCCGGATCTTCTTCTTCGTCGGACCGGTCATCGCGTACATCGCCACCAAGCGGATCTGCCTCGGCCTGCAGCGCCGGGACCGGGACAAGGTGCTGCACGGTCGCGAGACCGGCACCATCAAGCGCCTGCCGCACGGTGAGTTCGTCGAGATCCACGAGCCGCTCAGCCAGGAGCAGCTGCACACCCTCACCGCGCACGAGCAGTACCAGCCGCTCGACCTCGGCCCGGCGGTCGACGAGAACGGCGTCGAGCGCAAGCTGAAGGGCTCGCAGAAGCTGCGCGCCAAGATCAGCAAGGCCTACTTCGACGAGGACGGCCAGATCGAGAAGCCGACTGCCGACGAGTACAAGGAGATCACGAGCGGCCACGGCCACCACTGATCGCTGCGCTCGCCACGCGCACACAAGGACCCCGTCCGGTCTTCGGACGGGGTCCTTCGCCGTGTCCGGCGCTGGATAGGCTGTAGTGGAGTCTGTACGTGTCTACGAACCAGGAGCGGCTGATGAGCGCTGTGACCCCCGCTGGAGGCGACACCGCGGCGGGCCGTTCCTGGCCCGCGGTACTGAACGGTCTGCTGGAGGGCCGCGACCAGAGCGCCGAGAGCACCGCCTGGGCGATGGACCGGATCATGCGCGGCGAGGCCACCGACGCGCAGATCGCCGGGTTCGCGGTGGCACTGCGGGCCAAGGGCGAGACCGTCCAGGAGATCACGGGTCTGGTCCAGGCGATGTACGCGCACGCCAACGTGATCCAGGTGCCGGGCGACACCGTCGACATCGTGGGCACCGGCGGCGACGGCGCGAAGACGGTGAACATCTCCACGATGTCCTCGATCGTCATCGCGGGCACCGGTGCCAAGGTCGTCAAGCACGGCAACCGCGCCGCCTCGTCGGCGTCGGGCGCCTCGGACGTCCTGGAGAAGCTCGGGGTCAACCTCGAACTGACCCCGCAGCGGGTGGCGGAGGTCGCCGAGGAGGCCGGGATCACCTTCTGCTTCGCGGTGAAGTTCCACCCGGCACTGCGCCATGTGGCGGCCGCCCGTGGCCAGTTGGGCATCCGGACGGTGTTCAACTTCCTGGGTCCGCTGACCAACCCGGCGAAGGTGCGCGCCCAGGCGGTCGGCGTCGCCGATCCGCGGGTGGCGCCGATCATCGCGGGTGTCTTCGCCGAGCGCGGCAACTCCTCGCTGGTGTTCCGCGGCGACGACGGCCTGGACGAGCTGACCACGACCGCCACCTCCCGGGTGTGGGTCGTGCGCGACGGCAAGGTGACCGAGGAGGCCTTCGACCCGCGGGACGTCGGTATCGAACCGGTGCCGGTGGAGGCGTTGCGCGGCGCCGACGCCTCGTACAACGCCGATGTGGCCCGGCGGCTGCTGAACGGCGAGAGCGGCCCGGTGCGGGACGCCGTGCTGCTGAACTCCGCGGCGGCGCTGGTGGCGCTGCGGCCCGGCTCCGGGAGCCTGGCCGAGCAGCTGCGGGCCGGCATGGACAGGGCGGCGGAGTCGATCGACTCCGGCGCGGCCCGGCGGACGCTGGAGCGCTGGGTGGCCGTCAGCAACGCCTGATCCGCCCCGACCGGCCGCGGGCCACGCGAGGCGCAGTCCACGATCCGGACTGCGCCTTGCGCTTGCGTGGCCGTGTGGCAGGATCTGAACCAGGTCATGAGTGACAGTCATGAGGCCCCGGCCGACTGTCCGGCAACCCTCCGTCCGTGGCGGGGTGCCCCGGGTGAGGACCAGGTCGTAGGCAGCGAGGTCTACGGCAAGCGCGGACCCCTCGACGGCTCGTGAACGAGCCCAGCACCAGGGGTCCTGGTCATCGAGGGAGCCCCCTGTGAGCAAGCGAATGCGTTAGGGCGTGTCTGCCCCTTCCCGCCTGCCCCGCGACGCCATCACGCACTCTCGCCGCAGCGGGCGCAGTCCCACGTACATCCAGTACGAGGGACCACGCCCGGCACGCCGAGAGCACGCACCTGACGCCGCGAGGCCCGCCCTCCGGGCGGACGACGGGAAGGGGCGGCCAAGCCCTAGGGCGCCGAGCCCCGCCTCCGCACACCCCTTTTCATTTCTCCGCGCTCGAGCTCAGGTGCTCGCGTGGTGATTCCGCCTTGCCGCTCACGGGAGTTCCCCATGTCCGTCTCCACCGCTGCCCCCGCCCAGACCGTTTGTTCCCCGCTGGCCGTTCTGGGACGTGATGTCACCGTTCCGCTCGTCACGGGCGGCGAAGTCACCTATGCCGCGCTCGACTACGCGGCCAGCGCCCCCGCCCTCCAGCGCGTCTGGGACGACGTGGCGGCGTACGCCCCGTACTACGGCAGCGTCCACCGCGGCGCCGGCTACCTCTCGCAGCTGTCCACGGACCTCTTCGAGAGCGCCCGCCGCACGGTCGCGGAGTTCCTCGACTGCCGCGACGGCGACCAGGTCGTCTTCACCCGGTCCACCACCGACTCCCTCAACCTGCTGGCGGCCGCGCTCCCGGCCGGCTGCGAGGTCTTCGTGTTCGAGACCGAGCACCACGCCTCGCTGCTGCCCTGGAAGGACGCCCGGGTCACCTACCTCGACGCCCCGCGCACCCCGCACCAGGCGGTGCAGAGCCTGGAGCGCGCCCTGGCAGACCGCGACCCGTACGGCCCGGCGCTGGTCTGCGTCACCGGCGCCTCGAACGTCACGGGCGAGCTGTGGCCGGTGCGCGAGCTGGCGGCGGCGGCCCACGCGCACGGCGCCCGGATCGTCCTGGACGCCGCCCAGCTGGCCCCGCACCACCCGGTCTCGGTCCGCGACCTCGACGTCGACTGGGTCGCCTTCTCCGGCCACAAGCTGTACGCGCCGTTCGGCTCCGGCGTCCTGGCCGGCCGCGCGGACTGGCTGCGCGAGGCCGAGCCGTACCTCGCCGGCGGCGGCGCGAGCCGGCGGGTGACCCGGCGCGCGGACGGGGGAGTGGACGTGGAGTGGCACGACAGCGCCGCCCGCCACGAGGCCGGCTCGCCGAACGTGATCGGCGCCTACTCCATCGCTTCCGCCTGCAAGGCCCTCACCGAGGCGGGCTTCGACACGCTCGTCGCCCGTGAGCGGCACCTGATCGACACCGTCCGGGCGGGCCTCGCCGAGGTGCCCGAGGTGCGGATCCTGTCCCTCTTCGGCGACGACGCCCCGCGGGTCGGGGTGATCTCCTTCGTGGTGGAGGGCTGGAACAGCTCCCACTTCGCGGCCGCCCTCTCCGCCGAGTACGGCATCGGCGTGCGCGACGGCCTCTTCTGCGCCCACCCGCTGGTGCGCACCCTGCTGGGCAGTGACCCGGGCAGCCAGGGCGAGTGCGGCGCGCCCGAGGCCGCGCCGGGCGAGAAGTCCCTCAACGCCATCCGGGTGAGCTTCGGCGCGGGAACGCCGGACGAGCACGTGGAGCGGTTCGTGACCGCGGTGCGGGAACTGGTCAGGGACGGCGCGAAGTGGCAGTACCGGACCGAGGACGGCCGCTGCGTGCCCGCGGTCTGACCGGGTCCGTGCGCGGTGCCGTCCTGGCCGACCGCGCGGTTCCCCGCGCCCCCGAGGCCACCTGCCCGCAGGCGGGCCCAAGGGCGCGGGGAACCGCGCGCTCGGCCGCCGCCGGTCCGCGGGGAGGGACTCAGCTGTCGAGGCCGATCGCGAACGCCGCCTCCAGGTCGTGCTGGGAGTAAGTGCGGAACGCGACGTGCGTGTCCGTGCCCTCGACGCCGGGGATCTTGCTGATCCGGCCCGGGATGACCTCCGCCAGGTCCTCGTGCCGGGCCACCCGCACCATCGCGATCAGGTCGTAGGTGCCGGTGACGGAGAAGACCTCGCTGACGGAGTCCAGCGCGGCGATCGATTCCGCGATCTCGGGGATCCGGTCCACGCTGGTCTTGATAAGGACGATCGCGGTGATCACGGTTGGTTCTCTCTCTCGGCCGGGGGCCTCACTCTATGACGTGATCCCGAACCCACCAAGGCCGTGACGGCCCGCCGTGCCGGTCAGCCGCCGTCGCCCGTGGCGGGCCTGATCCGCCGGGCCGGGCCGCGGCTGCGGCCGAACCGCAGCCACGCGTACCCGAAGCCCGCGCCGAAGCCCAGCAGGTGGGCCAGATAGGCCACGCCCGGGCCCTGGCTGGCGCGGCCCGCCGCCACCCACTGCACGGCCGCCCAGAAGGGCAGCACGACCCATGCCGGGAAGCGCAGCGGCAGGAAGAACAGGAACGGCAGCAGGCTGGTCACCCGGGCCCTGGGGAACAGGTAAAGGAACGCGCCGAGGACCGCGGAGATCGCTCCGGAGGCGCCGACCAGGGACTGCTCGGAGCCCGCGTTGGCGGCCGCGTAGCCGAGCAGTGCCAGGTAGCCGCAGCCGACGTAGAAGAGGGTGAACTCCACGCGGCCCATCCGTTCCTCGGTCATCGCCCCGAAGACGTGGAGGAAGAGCATGTTGCCGAGGAGGTGGACCCAGCTGCCGTGGACGAACAGGGCGCTGGCCGGTGTCAGGGCCTGCCCGGCGGCGTCCCGGAACAACTCGGCCGGGACCACTCCCCAGTGGCGGAAGTAGGCCCGCTGGGCGGCCGACAGCGCGGCGCCGGTGCCGTACCCGGGATTGAAGCCGGAGGCCGGGCCGATCAGGAAGACGAGGCAGCACAGGGCGATCAGCCCGTACGTCACGGGCGCCGACGGCCTCCGGATCGCGCTGCCCGTGGTTGCGTTCCAGTCGCTGATCATGAACACAGAGCATGACGTACGGGGACGCATCGGCACAGACCGCCTCGCCGCCGTGGATGGGTGGGCGGCGAGTACCCGCCAGGCCGTAGGGTTACGAGCCACATGTTCCGGGGAGAGCCCGGTGCATCACGGACAATGGACAGAAGGAAGGCGAGCAGCCCTGATGACGGTTCCCCTGCCGACCGCCTCGACACGGTGGCGCTGCACCCTCTGCGGCAACCTGACGCGTTTCGACGTGACCCGCTCGTCGAAGGTGGTGGAGTACGTCCACCTCGACCTCGCGGGACAGCCGAGCGTGGAGGAGCGCGAGGTGGTCAGTGAGACCATCGAGTCGGTGCGCTGCCGCTGGTGCAACGCCGTCGACCAGGTGGAACTCGTGGACAGGCCGGGCGCCGGCTCCTGACGGAGCGGCCCCGCACGGATATTGGGGTGTGACGGATGGTGGAGACCGCAGGCGGGGGGCCGGGCGACGGCGCCGCCGAGGTGCTCGACCGTCCGCTGCCCGACGGGGTGCGGCGCCGGGTCGTGCAGATCGTCTCGGACGGCTTCGGCGGGCTGGTGCTGGCCGAACTGCCCGCCCAGTTGCGACAGTACGCCCGATTCGCCCCGAATCGCCGGGCCAAGTTCGCCGGTAACGCCATGGCGGCAGCGCTGGAGTCGGACGCGCTCTTCCGGCAGCGCATCGCCGAGAAGTTCAGGGAGGCGCAGCCCGAACTCTCCGGCGCCCTCGAATCCGGTTCGCCGCCCCCGGCCGCGGACCCCCTGGACGTGGCGGCCGCGGCCTATGTGCTGCGGCCGGTCGGCTGGGTGAAGCTGGTGGCCGCGGCCGGCGAGGAGGCGCTGCGCGCGGACGCCGAGCGGGCCGACGAGGAGAGCCGGGCCGAGCTGGAACGGCTGCGCGAGGAGCTCGACCGGGCCCGTGAGCACGGCCGGACCGAGACCGAGCGGCTGCGGGCCGAGCTGGACGCCTCGAAGCGGGAGGCCGAGTCGCTGCACCGCAAGCTGCGTTCGGCCCTCAGCGACGTCAAGCGCGGCGAGGCGGCGCTGCGCAAGGTGCACGGCGAGACCGAGGCCGCGCGGGCCGAGGCGCAGGCACAGGTGTCCGCCGCCGAGAGCGAGTCCCGGCGGCTGAAGGCGCGCCTCGGCGAGGCGGAGGCGGCACTGGAGGCCACCCGCAGGGCGGCCCGCGAGGGGCGCAGCGTCGAGGACATGCGGGTGCGGCTGCTGCTGGACACGGTGCTCGACGCGGCCCAGGGACTGCGCCGGGAGCTGGCGCTGCCGCCGGTGTCGGTGCGGCCCGCGGAGACCGTGGACGCGGTCGAGCCCGGCCGGATGACCCCGAAGGACATCGCCAACCGGGCGCTGTCGGAGCACGATCCGGCGATCCTCGACCAGTTGCTCGCGCTGCCCCAGGCGCATCTGGTCGTCGACGGCTACAACGTCACCAAGACCGGCTATCCCCAGATGCCGCTGGAGAAGCAGCGGCTGCGGCTGCTCGGGCAGCTCTCGCAGCTCGCCGCGCAGACCGGCGCCGAGGTCACCTGTGTCTTCGACGGAGCCGAACTCGTCGCGCCGGTGCTGCTGGCGCCGCCGCGCGGAGTGCGGGTGCTGTTCTCCAAGCCGGGTGTCACCGCCGACGAGCTGATCCGTCAGCTGGTGCGGGCCGAGCCCCCGGGCCGGCCGGTCATCGTCGCCTCGACCGACCGTGAGGTGGCCGACGGGGTGGCCCGGGCGGGCGCGCGGCCGGTGGCTTCGGCGGTCCTCCTCAAGCGCCTGTCCTGAACGTCAAGTTCCGGAACCAATGCCCGAATTGACGGAGTCGTCACGCAACGTAGCGTCAATCGAGTATCACTGCATGTGAGTTGCGGGCAAAGAATGCGGTGCGTAACCGGGATTTTTCGCCGGAGGATTTGAACTGATCACAGGAACATCACTAAGGTCAGGTTTCGAATCTCCGTACGTCTTCTCACCCGGAAGAAGGAGCTCGTCTCCGTGGCGTCCCACCGTCGACCGAAGCAGCCGAGTCGTGCACGCGTGACCGTGCTGACCACCGCAGCCGCCGCCGCCGTGGTGCTGAGCGCCCAGGGCGCCAACGCCGCGCCGAGCGAGAAGCCCACCAAGGACGAGGTCAAGTCCAAGGTCGACAAGCTCTACGAAGAGGCGGAGCAGGCCACCGAGAAGTACAACGGGGCCAAGGAGAAGCAGGAGAAGCTCCAGAAGGAGATCTCCACCATCCAGGACAACGTCGCGCGCGGTCAGGGCGACCTGAACGAGCTGCGCGACAGCATGGGCCTGGCGGCCGCGGCCCAGTACCGCACCGGGTCCATAGACTCCTCCCTCCAGCTCTTCCTGTCGGCCGACCCGGACGACTACCTCGACAAGGCCTCCACGCTCGACCAGTTGAGCGGCCAGCAGGTCGAGGCGCTGAAGAAGATCCAGGAGAAGCAGCGCGAGCTCGCCCAGGAGCGCGCCGAGGCCTCCGACAAGCTCAAGGACCTGGCCTCCACCCGTACGGAGCTGGGCAAGAAGAAGAAGGAAGTCCAGGCCAAGCTGGCCGAGGCGCAGAAGCTCCTCAACACGCTGACGGCCAAGGAGAAGGCCGCCCTCGCCGAGGCCGACGCGCGCGCCAGCCGCTCCGCCAGCGCCCGGGTCGACCTGGGCAACGAGACCAGCGCCTCCGGCCGGGCCGCCGCCGCGTTCTCCGCCGCGCAGAGCAGGATCGGCTCGCCCTACGTCTACGGCGCGACCGGCCCGTCCTCCTTCGACTGCTCGGGCCTGACGTCCTGGGCCTACGCCCAGGCCGGCGTCTCCATCCCGCGCACCTCGCAGGCCCAGGCCAACGCCGGTACGCGCATTTACTCGCAGAGCGACCTCCAGGTCGGCGACCTCGTCATCTTCTACGGCGACCAGCACCACGTCGGCCTGTACGCGGGCAACGGCCAGGTGCTGCACGCCCCCCGCACCGGCACCGTCGTGCGCTACGAGTCGATCGGCAACATGCCGTTCCAGTTCGGCGTCCGTATCTGACCCGCAGCCCCGAGCCCCTTCGGGAGCGGTCGGCGCAGCACTGATCGGGACCGCCCGATCGGGCGAATTGCGACACCGCCAAGTGAACCCACGCCCCGCCGGTGACCTGCGTCAGCGGCGGGGCGTCGCTTTGTGTGCCCGCCGACGGCTTTGGCCGCCGACCCGCGACGGGGCTACTGTCTGGCGCGTTTCCCCACACCGCCGTGGCACGTCCGCCCCCGGGTCGGGGAACGGTCCTCGTCCGCCAGCGGAAGGAGTGCGGTTTCCCGTGGGGTCCCATCGCCGCCTTGCACCGTCCGGGTTCGACCGGGGTGCCTGCGCAGCCCTCAGTGTCCTGTCGGCCGCCACGGCCGCCACGGCGGCCATCGGCGCCGTACCGGCGACGGCCGCACCGCGCGACGGCACCCGGGCCGAGGTGGACCGCCTCTACGAGGAGGCCGAGCGGGCCACCGAGGCCTTCGACCGGGCCGACGAGCGCGCCGACCTCCTGCGCACCCAGGTGGGGCACGCCCAGGACCGGATCGCCCGGCAGCAGGACCGGGTCAACTCCCTGCGCCGCACGATCGGTTCGCTGGCCGGGGCGCAGTACCGTTCCGGCGGTCTCGATCCGTCCCTGGCCCTGCTGCTCTCCGACGACCCGGACGACTACCTCGACCGGGCCTCCGTCCTGGACCGCATCACCACCCGTCAGGCCGACGAGCTGACCGAACTGCGCTCGGCCCTGCGCGAACTCTCCCAGGAGCGTGCGGACGCGACCTCGAAGCTGGATGAGCTGGAGCGCAGCCGCCGGGCGGTGGCGACGCACAAGCGGACCGTCGAGAGGAAGCTCGCGCAGGCGCGGCGGCTGCTCAACTCCCTGCCCCTCCAGGAGCGTCTGGCCTTCGGCCGGGCCTCCCGCTCCGACCGGGCGGACCTGGCCGGGTTCGGCCCGGCCGAGGCGGCCACCGGCCGCGCGGCGTTCGCCGTCGCCGCCGCCCGCTCCGCGCTGGGCCGCCCCTACGTCTGGGGCGCCAACGGCCCCGGCGGCTTCGACTGCTCGGGCCTGATGCAGTGGGCGTACGCGCGGGCGGGGGTGCACCTGCCGCGCACCTCGCAGGCCCAGCGCTTCGCCGGGCAGCGGATCCCGCTCTCCCAGGCCCGGCCCGGGGACCTGGTCGTCTACCGGTCCGACGCCAGCCACGTCGGGATGTACGTGGGCAACGGCCAGGTGATCCACGCCCCCTATCCGGGGGCCCCGGTGCGCTACGACCCCGTGGGCATGATGCCGATCTCGTCGGTCACCCGGGTCTGAGGCCTCCGCAGCCCCGTACGATCGGTGGAATGGCTGGTCGAGGGCGGGCGATGAGATCCGCGGCCGCGGGGCTGTGTCTGCTGCTCGTCTCCCTGACGGGGTGCGGCGGGCGCCCCGCGGCCGACGACGTGCGCGCCGACGCGCAGCGGCTGCTGGACGCACGGGCGGCCGCGGTCCTGCACCACGACGAGCTCGCCTACCGCGCCACCGGAACCCGGGCCGGATTCGCCGCCGTGCGGGCGGTGCCGCTCGCGGCCTGGTCCTACCGGGTCACCGCCGTGCACCGCAGCGGGAACACGGCCGTCGTGGACGCCCGGCTCGGCTATCGCGTCAGCGGGTACGACACGGCGCCGGTCACCGCCTCCCGCGTCCTCGGGCTGGCCCGCGACGCCCACGGACGGTGGCGGGTGACCTCGGACCGGCCCGCGCAGCGCACCGCACAGCAGCTGTGGGACCAGGGCGTGGTGCGCGCGGTGCGCGGCGCCCACAGCCTGGTGCTTGGCGCCGGGCAGTCCGAGGGCACGCTGCGCTCCTTCGCGGCCCTCGCCGACCGCGCGGTGCCGGCCGCGTCGCGGGCGTGGGGCGCCGACTGGAGCGGGCATGTCGTGGTGCTCGTACCGAAGTCGCTGGAGGGCATGGCCGGGCTGCTCGCCTCGCCCGCCTCGTCCTACCGAGGGATCGCGGCGGTCACCACGGGCGAGACCGGCGGCTCGGGCCGGGCGCCCGCGGACCGGATCATCGTCAACCCCGAGGCGTACGGGATGCTGGGCTCGCTGGGCCGGCAGGTCGTGCTCACCCACGAGACCACCCATGTCGCCACCCGCGCCCACACCGGCGCCGCCACCCCGCTGTGGCTGTCCGAGGGGTACGCCGACTGGGTCGGCTACCGCGGCACCGGGCGCACCGCGGCCCAGATCGCACCGGAGCTGGCCCGCGCGGTGGCCGACGGGCGGATCCCGGTGGCGCTGCCCACGGACAAGGACTTCGGCTTCACCGGGGACGCGGACGCGCTGGCGCGGGCGTACGAGGGCGGCTGGCTGGCCTGCCGGATGATCGCCGACCGCTGGGGCGAGGCCCGGCTCGGCGCGTTCTACCGGGCCGTGGGCGCGCACCGGCAGCGGGCGGGAGCGGTCGAGGACGCGCTGGCGAAGGTGCTCGGGACGACCCCGCAGCAGTTCACCGCGCTGTGGCGGGAGGCTCTGCGCACCCGCCTGGGCTGAGCCCGTCGAGGTGGGCGACGGCCTCGCCGAGCCACCCGCGCTCCGCCTCGCCCGTGGCCCGTGCCACCCGCAGCATGCCCTGCCGGAACAGGTCGTCCGTCTGCTCCGCCCGCACCGGCTGCCCGTCGCGGTAGAAGAAGCTCGCGGGCGTGTTCAGGAACTGCAGCCGCCGGCGCAGCACCGCGGCCTGTTCGGCGGGATCGGGCAGGTGCCGCAGGAACGCCAGGACCGTGTTGAAGCGCACCTGGTCGGTGATCTCCGCCTGCCGGGGGTGCCGCAGCCGTTCCAGCAGGTCCTCGCGGCCGTGTTCGGTGAGGGACAGCATCCGGCGCGGGGCCGCGCCCGCGCCCTCGGCCGTGTGCTGGTCGAGCTTGCCCGCGGTCACCAGGCGGGTGATCGCGGGGTAGAGCGCGCCGTCGCTGACCGGGCGGACATGGCCGCTGAGGGCGGTGATGCGCTCCTTCAGTTCATAGCCGTGCAGGGGCTCCTCGGCCAGGAACCCGAGGATCGACAGCTCCAGCATCAGGTGCGGTCCCTTCTCCGGTCTCGTCCCGCGCGCCCGGCTCGTGCGTCCCCTCCCGCACGTCCCGTCCCGCGGGAGTTCCGTCTTGTGGGCTTCGGGCCGCCATGGTACCTCTTATCGAGTTACCTCGTTTCGAGGTAACTCGATGAGAGGTAACTCGTTTCGAGATATCTCGATACGAGGTGCCGGACAAGAGGCACCGACAGGTGGCTCGGCCTCAGGGGGAATCACGTCGTGAACGAACACCGCGCACAGCTGGTCCGGCTCGCCCGTCCCGTCTACCTCTCGCTGCTGGCCTCCGTCGCCGCCGGGATCATCAACACCGTCTGGGTCTCCCGGCTCGGCGGCCCGGCCGTGGCCGCGGTCGCCGTGGCCACCAACACCGAGAACGTGCTTCTCGGCGTGGCCCTGGTCTTCGGCTCCGGTACGACCGTGCTGGTCGCGCACGCCAGGGGAGCCCGCGACCCGGCCGCGCTGCGGGCCGCGGTACGCGGTGGCTGGGCCGTGTGCGCACTGGTCACGCCCACCGTCCTGAGCTGCTGCTTCCTGCTGCGCGCACCACTGGCCCGGCTGGTCCTGGGCGGCGCCGACAGCGCCGCGGTCCCCCTCGCCGTCGCCTACTTCGCCGTCTCGCTGCCGGGCATGGCCGTCTTCTTCGCCCAGACCCTCGTCGACGGCATCCTCAAGGGCACCGGCGACACCAGGACCCCGATGCGGCTCGCCCTGCTCGCCAACGGCCTGATCCTGCTCTGCGACCCGTTGCTCATCCACCTCTACGGCGTCCGGGGCGCCGCCGCCTCCACCGTGCTGTGCCGGGGCGCGGCCCTCGCGGTGGGACTGCGGGCGCTGCGCCGCAACGCGCAGCTGCGCGGCGCGGCACAGGTGCGTCCCGCCGAGCAGACCGCCGCCGCGCTGCGCCGGACCCTGGCCACCGGACTGCCGATGTCGGCCGACTTCACCGTGCGCCAGGGCGGCGCGCTGGTGCTGGTCGCGATCGTGGCCCGCCTCGGCGTGACCGCGGTGGCCGCGTACGCGGTCGCCTACAAGGTCATGTACGTCGCGACCATGGCCTTCTACGCGGTACGCCAGGCCGCCTCGATCCACACCGCGCACACCCGCGGCGCGGGCCGGGACGCCCGGCGGGCCATCGGCCGGCAGGCCGTGCTGGTCTCCGGGACGGCGGCCCTGGCCGCGGCCGTCCTGCTGGGCCTGGCCGCCCCCTGGGTCATGGCCGCCTTCGGCGCCGGGCCCGAGGTCGCCGGTGCCGGGGTGCTGTTCCTGCGCTGCGTCGGGCCCTATCTGCTGCTGACGGGCTGTTTCATCGCGCTCGGCGGGGTCTTCGAGGGCAGCGGGGGAGCGCCGGCCCTGCTGCGGGTGACCGTGCTCGGCACGGCGGTCCAACTGCCGCTCGCCCTGGCCCTGTCCGGCCTCGGACTGCCCGGAATCTGCCTGGCGCTGGCGCTGGCCATGACCCTGCAGTGCGCGGCGCTGGCCCTGACGGCCGCCCGCACGGTACGTCAGGAGGAGACCGGGGTCCCGTCGGTGCGGGTCGTCTGAGCGGGGAAGGACGCCCCGCCCCCGCGGGGTACCGTCGAGCGCCACAGCCGCACGGCCGCGACGACCGCCGCGGCCACCAGCAGCCCGTTGCGCACGAACAGCAGGGTGAGGCCCGTCGGATCGCTCGAGACGACGTGGTCGAACCCGAGGGGGAACTCCAGCAACGTCACGGGCGTCGCCGCCAGGACCAGGGCGGCCGCCGGCCGCATCCGGGTGTCGCGGTGGCACAGGCAGACCGCCGCGACCCCGACCAGCCACACCAGGTACTGCGGGCTGATCACCCGGCTGGTGACGACGAACAGCAGCACCGCCGCCAGCGCCGCGTCGGGGAGCGTGTGCGGCCGGAAGCGGGTGGCCATCAGGCGCCACAGCAGCAGCCAGCCGAAGGCCGCCCCGGTCAGGCCCAGCGCCGCGGTGCTGACGACGTCCACGTACGGGCCGAGGAATTCCACCGAGCCGTAGTTCAGCAGCACCTGGCCGCTCCAGCCGAAGTGCCGGGCCACATGGAAGACCAGCGAGCCCAGCGACTCCACCTCGGTCCCGCGGTTGCGCTGGAAGGTCAGGAACGCGAACGCGCCGGGCACGGCCAGGGCGGCCACCAGGGACACCACGGCCGCGGTCACCGCCGCCGCCACCCACGCCCGGCGCCGTACGGCACCCACCAGCAGCAGCGCCGGCCACACCTTGACCAGCGCCCCGAAGCCCGCCAGCGCGCCCATCAGCCGGGGGTGCCGGGTGCCCGCGAGCAGCGAGGCCACCGCCACGGCGGTCACCATCACGTCGTAACGGGCGTAGAGCGTCGGCCCGAGCAGTGCCGCGCCCGCCACCCACGCCCAGGCGCCGAGCGGCGAGCGGCCGGCGCGCGGGCCGGCGTACTGGAGCAGCAGCAGGACCAGCAGGTCGGCCAGGACGGCGAGGACGAAGAAGGCGGTCGGATAGGACAGGAACGGCAGCAGCGCGGGGGAGAGGACCGCCAGCGCGGCGGCGGGCGGGTATTGCCAGGTGACGTCGGAGAGCGGGAACGTGCCGTGCCGCAGCACCTCGTACCAGCCCTGGTAGATCACGGACACGTCGCTGGTGACGTCCGGGCCCGGGAGGACGAACACCTTGAGCACGAACAGCAGCAGCGGCAGCCTGGTCGCCGCCCAGGCGACCGGCAGCCACACCGGGGACCGACCCGCGCCCGCAGCCTCCACCTGTGCTCCTGCTTCCGTCCGTCCGCCCTGATGACGACCACATGATGACCCGCCGTGGTGACGGCGGCACGACGACCCGTCGTGATGACGGCCACATGATGACCCGCCGCGCTGTGCGAGAGCCATGAAGCACGGCCGCGGCCGGCCGTCCGGACCCGTTGGGTAAGGTCGGCGGCGATGGACAAGACCCTCATCGTGACGAACGACTTCCCGCCCCGCCCCGGTGGCATCCAGGCGTTCCTGCACAACATGGCGCTGCGGCTCGACCCCGAACGGCTGGTCGTCTACGCCTCCACCTGGAAGCACGGCCGGGAGGGCGCCGAGGCGACGGCCGCCTTCGACGCCGAGCAGCCCTTCACGGTCGTACGGGACCGTACGACGATGCTGCTGCCGACGCCCGGGGCGACCCGGCGGGCGGTCGGGCTGCTGCGCGAGCACGGCTGCACCTCGGTGTGGTTCGGCGCGGCGGCGCCGCTCGGGCTGATGGCCCCGGCGCTGCGCAGGGCCGGGGCCGAGCGGCTGGTGGCCACCACCCACGGTCACGAGGCCGGCTGGGCCCAGCTGCCCGCCGCGCGGCAACTGCTGCGCCGCATCGGGGAGTCCACGGACACCGTCACCTACCTCGGCGAGTACACCCGCTCCCGGATCGCACCCGCGCTCACCCCGGGCGCGGCCGGGCGGATGGTCCAGCTGCCGCCGGGTGTCGACGAGAAGACCTTCCACCCCGGCTCGGGCGGCGACGCGGTACGGGCCCGGCTCGGGCTCACCGACCGCCCGGTCGTGGTGTGCGTGTCCCGGCTGGTGCCGCGCAAGGGACAGGACACGCTGATCCTGGCCATGCCGCGGATCCTGGCCGCCGAGCCGGACGCGGTGCTGCTCGTCGTCGGCGGCGGCCCGTACGAGAAGGACCTGCGCCGGCTCGCCCAGGAGACCGGGGTGGCCGGCTCCGTGCGGTTCACGGGGGCCGTGCCCTGGGGCGAACTGCCCGCCCACTTCGGTGCCGGGGACGTCTTCGCGATGCCGTGCCGCACCCGCCGGGGCGGGCTCGACGTCGAGGGACTGGGGATCGTCTACCTGGAGGCGTCCGCGACCGGGCTGCCCGTCGTGGCCGGCGACTCCGGCGGGGCGCCCGACGCCGTGCTCGACGGCGAGACCGGCTGGGTGGTGCGCGGCGGCGTCGCCGAGGAGGCCGCCGAACGGATCGTGGCCCTCCTCGGGGACGCGGAGCTGCGCCGCCGGATGGGGGAGCGGGGCCGGCAGTGGGTCGAGGAGAAGTGGCGCTGGGACCTGCTGGCGGAGAAACTGCGCGCGCTGCTGTAGCCGGGAGAACCTGCGGGCGCCGCTGCGGAGAAGCTGGCGTCGCGCCCTGCGGTGGGAGCCCTAGGCGGAGCGCGATAATCCGCCGATGCTGCGTCCATGACAGCAAAACTGATGCAGCGTCAGCTGACGAGACGTCACATCCTGGGCATGATCGCCCTCCAGGCCGCCGCCGCGGCCGGTCTCACCCGGATCGGGCTCCGGTCGGCGCAGGCCGCCGAGGAGGCCGCCGCCGTCGACAACGCGCCCGCCATCGTGGTCGGTTCCGGGTACGGCGGGGCCGTGGCCGCGCTCCGGCTCGGGCAGGCCGGGGTACGGACCGTCATGATCGAGATGGGCCGGCTGTGGAACACGGCCGGCTCCGACGGCAAGGTCTTCTGTTCCACCGCCGCCCCGGACCAGCGGTCCATGTGGTTCAAGACCCGGACCGAGGCACCGCTGGCCACCTTCCTCTGGCTGGACGTCGTCAACAAGGACATCGGCGCCTATCCCGGCGTCCTGGACCGGGTGCACTACGACAACATGTCCGTGTACGTCGGGCGCGGCGTGGGCGGCGGTTCCCTGGTCAACGGGGGGATGGCGGTCACGCCCCTCCAGTCGTACTTCGCCGAGCAGTTCCCGACCGTGGACGCGAGCGCGATGTACGGCACCTACTACCCGCGCGCCCGCGCCATGCTCGGCGTCAACACCGTCGACCCCGCCTGGTTCGAGTCGACCGAGTGGTACCGGTTCACCCGGACGTCCAGGAAGGCCGCCGCCAACGCCGGGCTCAGGACCACCTTCGTGCCCAACGTCTACGACTTCGGGTACATGCAGCAGGAGGCCGCGGGCACCGCCGTGAAGTCCGCGCTCGCGCAGGAGGTCATCTACGGCAACAACCACGGCAAGAAGAGCCTCGACAAGACCTACCTGGCCGCCGCCCTCGGCACCGGCAACGTCACCATCCACACCATGGAGAAGGTCAAGGCCATCACGCGGGCGAGCGACGGGTCGTACGTGCTGAGCGTGGACCGGATCGACACGACCGGCGCCGTGGTCGAGAGCAAGCAGTACAGCTGTACCTACCTGTTCCTGGGCGGCGGCAGTCTCGGGACCAGCGAACTGCTCGTGCGGGCCAGGGACACCGGCGCGCTGCCCGCGCTCAACTCCAGCGTGGGCGCGGGCTGGAGCACCAACGGCAACACCATGCTCGGGCGCGCCAACCACATCTGGGACACCACCGGCGCCAACCAGTCGACCATGCCGGTGATGGGCATCGACGACTGGGCCAACACCGACAACCCGGTCTTCGCGGAGATCGCCCCGCTGCCCATCGGGTTCGAGACCTGGGTGAGCCTGTACCTGGCGATCACCAAGAACCCGCAACGGGCGTCCTTCACCTACGACCCGGCGAGCGGCGCGGTGAAGCTCGGCTGGACCGCGGCCCAGAGCGCGGTCTCGGTCGCCATGGCCAGGAAGCTGTTCGACCGGATCAACGCGGCCAACGCGACGATCTACCGGTACGACCTGTTCGGGTCGAGCGGCAAGGTGTTCGCGGACGACTTCTGCTACCACCCGCTCGGCGGCTGCGTGCTGGGCAGGGCGACCGACGACTACGGCCGGGTGAAGGGGTATTCGAAGCTGTACGTCACCGACGGCTCACTGGTGCCGGGGAACATCGGCGTGAACCCGTTCGTGACCATCACCGCGCTCGCCGAGCGGACGATGGAACGGGTCCTCGCCGAGGACATGTGAGCCAAGGGCCGTACTACTTCGCGTAGATGGCCTCGATCTCGTCCGCGTAGTCCTTCGCCACCACGTTGCGCTTGAGCTTCAGCGACGGCGTCAGGTGGCCCGACTCCTCCGAGAACTGGGAGGACAGAATGCGGAACTTCCGCACCGATTCCGCCTTCGACACCGCGGCGTTGCCGTCGTCGACCGCGTCCTGGACCGCCGCGATCAGATCCGGGTCCTCGCGCAGCGACGCCGCGGTGGCACCCGCGGGCTTGCCGTGCTCGGCTGCCCAACGGCCCAGGAACTCCTCGTCGATGGTGACCAGCGCGCCCACGAACGGCCGCCCGTCGCCCACCACCATGCACTCCGCGACCAGCGCGTGCGCGCGGATGCGGTCCTCTATGACGGCCGGGGCGACGTTCTTGCCGCCCGCGGTGACGATGATCTCCTTCTTGCGGCCGGTGATCCTGAGGTAGCCGTCCTCGTCGAGGGTGCCGACGTCGCCGGTGTGGAACCAGCCGTCGGCCAGCGCCTCCGCGGTCGCGGCCTCGTTGTTCCAGTAGCCCTTGAACAGGTGCTCGCCGTGCAGCAGCACCTCGCCGTCGTCGGCGATGCGCACCACCGAGCCGGGCAGCGGCTGGCCGACCGTGCCGATCTTCTGCCGGTCCCAGGGGTTGAACGCGGTGGCGGCACAGGACTCGGTCAGGCCGTAGCCCTCCAGGACCGTGAAGCCGATGCCGCGGAAGAAGTGGCCGAGGCGCTCGCCCAGCGGGGCGCCACCGGAGATCGCGTACTCGCCGCGGCCGCCGAGGACCGCGCGCAGCTTGCTGTAGACGAGCTTGTCGAACGCCTTGTGCTTGATCCGCAGGCCGAGCGACGGGCCCGACGGGGTGTCCTGCGCCCTGCTGTAGGCGATGGCGGTGTCCGCGGCCTTGTCGAAGATCTTGCCCTTGCCGTCCGCCTGGGCCTTGGCGCGAGCCGAGTTGTAGACCTTCTCGAAGACCCGCGGGACGCCGAGGATCAGCGTCGGGCGGAAGGCGGCCAGCTCGTCGGTGAGGTTCTTGATGTCCGGGACGCAGCCCAGCTTGATCGGCGCCATCATCGGGGCGATCTGCACGAGCCGGCCGAAGACGTGCGCCAGCGGCAGGAAGAGCAGCACCGAGCACTCGCCCGTACGGAACAGCGGGCGCAGCCGCTCCACGATGTTCCCGCACTCGGCGAAGAAGCTGCGGTGGGTCAGCACACAGCCCTTGGGCCGGCCCGTGGTGCCGGAGGTGTAGACGATGGTCGCGGGGTCGTCGGCGCCGGCGATCGAGCTGCGCTCCTCGACGGCCGAGTCCGGGACGTCCTGCCCGGCCCGCTCCAGCGCGGCGACGCCGCCGTCCTCGATCTGCCAGACGTGCTGCAGCGCGGGCAGCGTCGCCCGCACCGACTCGACCGCCTCGGCGTGGCCGGGCAGCTCCACCACGCAGGCGGTGGCGCCCGAGTCGGAGAGGATCCACTGCACCTGCTCCGGCGAGCTGGTCTCGTACACCGGCACGGTGACCGCGCCCGCGCTCCAGATCGCGAAGTCCAGCAGCGTCCACTCGTAGCGGGTGCGGGACATCAGGGCGACCCGGTCGCCCGGCCGCACGCCGGAGGCGATCAGGCCCTTGGCCGCGGCGCGCACCTCGGCCTGGAAGGCGGTGGCCGTCACGTCCTGCCAGACACCGTCCACCTTGCGGGCGATGACGGCGACGTCGGGGTGCTGCGCGGCGTTTCGCCGGACGATGTCGGTGAGATTGCCGTCCGCAGGGACCTCGTACAAAGCCGGAAGGCTGAACTCGCGCAAGACTGCTGCTCCTCATAGGGCGCCGGCGCCACGACGTTGTGCGATGCGACGGTGCGGTCCACGGCTCGGGCAGTACCCAGGAGGTTCTCCCGCGAGCTCGCGACCCGCTGGTTGAATTTCTGAGTACGACTGGACTGCCCGGACGTTACCCGCCGGTATGCCGTCTTCGACAGGGGGGTCCGGCGAGATGTTCGCTGCGTCACACAGATTGGTGTTCCTTGACGCACAGTAGTCCACGCATGAACTGACGAGCCAGTAAGGGCAGGTCCGGCCGCCACTGTTCACGTATGCCCCACACGCCTACTCTTGATCGACATGGCACCCACACCAGCCGGCAACCGCAGGACCCGTGTCCATGTGGTCAGCGACGTACACGGCAACGCCCGCGACCTGGCCAGGGCCGGCGACGGCGCCGACGCGCTGATCTGCCTCGGCGACCTGGTGCTGTTCCTGGACTACGCCGACCACTCGCGCGGGATCTTCCCCGACCTGTTCGGCGTCGAGAACGCCGACCGCCTGGTCGAGCTGCGCACCGCCCGGCGCTTCACGGAGGCGCGTGAGCTGGGGGCCCGGCTCTGGGCGGGCGTCGGCGCCGACCGGGCGTCCGTGATCGAGGCGGCCGTGCGCAAGCAGTACGCCGAACTGTTCGCCGCGTTCCCCACCCCGACGTACGCGACCTACGGCAATGTCGACATGCCGCCCCTGTGGCGGGAGTACGCCGGACCGGGCACCACGGTCCTCGACGGCGAGCGGGTGGAGATCGGCGGCCGGGTCTTCGGCTTCGTGGGCGGCGGACTGCGCACCCCGATGCGGACCCCGTACGAGATCAGCGACGAGGAGTACGCCGCGAAGATCGAGGCCGTGGGCGAGGTCGACGTGCTGTGCACCCACATCCCGCCGGAGGTGCCCGAGCTGGTCTACGACACGGTCGCGCGCCGCTTCGAGCGCGGCAGTCGCGCGCTGCTGGCCGCGATCCGGCGCACGCGCCCCCGGTACGCACTGTTCGGACACGTCCACCAGCCGTTGGTGCGGCGGATGCGGATCGGGGCGACGGAGTGCGTGAACGTCGGGCACTTCGCCGGGTCCGGACGGCCCTGGGCACTGGAGTGGTGAGCGGCCGCAGGTGGGGTGACAGCGGCCCGACCCGTGCGCGGTAGCCTTCACGCTGCACACACTTGCGCAGCAGGGCGCGGCACGACGCCCTTACCGGCCCGCATCTGGAGGAGCCACGGCGATGGCGGAACACACCAGTTCGAGCATCACGATCGAGGCGGCACCGGCCGACGTGATGGGGGTGATCGCCGACTTCGCCCGCTACCCGGACTGGACCGGCGAGGTGAAGGAGGCGGAGGTCCTCAAGACCGACGACCAGGGCCGCGCCGAGCAGGTCCGACTCGTCATGGACGCCGGAGCGATCAAGGACGACCAGACCCTGGCGTACACCTGGACCGGCGCCCACGAGGTCTCCTGGACCCTGGTCAAGTCGCAGATGCTCCGCTCCCTCGACGGCTCCTACGTCCTGAAGCCGGCCGGCGACGGCGCGACCGAGGTGACCTACCTGCTCACCGTCGACGTCAAGATCCCGATGCTCGGCATGATCAAGCGCAAGGCGGAGAAGGTCATCATCGACCGGGCGCTGGCGGGACTGAAGAAGCGCGTGGAGTCGGGCGAGAAGTAGCGGGGGACGGACGGGCGGCGCGCGGCGGTAGCGTTCACCCCCATGCGCACCATCCTGATCACGGGTCCGGGCGGCAGCGGTCGGACGACCGTCGCCGCCGCCACCGCCCTGCGCGCAGCGCGCGCAGGCACCCGGACCCTGCTGCTGGGTGCCGACCGCACCGACACCCTCGGCGCCGTCCTGGGCACGGCGACCGGCGCGGCCCCGACGCGGGTCGCCCCCGGCCTCACCGCCTGGCGCCCCGACGCGGTCACCCGTTTCCACGAGGACCTCGTCTCCTTCCAGGACCGCGCCTCCTCCCTCCTGGACCTCCTCGGCGCCTCCCGGCTGGAACCCGAGGAACTCACCCCGCTCCCCGGCGCCGAGGAGCTCGGCCTGCTGCGCGCGCTGCGTGACGCCGCGCTCTCCGACGCGCACGACCTGCTCGTGGTCGACCTGCCCCCCGTCGCACAGGCCCTCGCCCTGCTCGCCCTGCCCGAGGAGCTGCGCCGCTACCTGCGCCGGCTGCTCCCGCCGGAGCGGCAGGCCGCCCGCGCCCTGCGCCCGGTCCTCGGCCGGCTCGCCGGTGTCCCGATGCCCACGGACGCGCTCTACGAGACCACCGCCCGGTGGGACCTGGAACTCGCCGCGGTGGAGGCGGTCCTCGCCGACCGGGACACCGCCGTACGCCTGGTCGCCGAGCCGGGACCGGCCGGCGCGGACGCCGTGCGCACCGCCAGCCTCGGCCTCGCCCTGCGCGGCCTGCGCGTCGAGTGCCTCGTCGCCAACCGGGTCCTGCCCGACACCGTCGCGGACCCCTGGCTGGCCGGCCTGGCCGCCCAGCAGGGCAAGGCCCTCGCCGACTGGCAGGAGTCGTACACCGTCCACCCCGTCACCCATCTGGGCCGTGACCCCCAGGGCGCCGGCGACCTCGACGGCCTCACCGCGCCGGACGTCAATACGGCACCCGCCCCGGTGGAGTGGCCGGTGGCCGACCGGCTCGCCGAGGACGGGGTGCTGGTCTGGCACATCCCGCTGCCCGGCGCGATACGCGAGGCCCTCGACCTCGTCCGGCGCGGCGACGAACTCGTCGTCACCGCCGGGCAGTTCCGCCGGATCGTCGCGCTGCCCTCGGCGCTGCGCCGCTGCACCGTCGACGGCGCGGCCCTGCGCGACGGCGAGCTGCGCGTCCGGTTCGCCCCCGACCCCGAACTGTGGCCGCGGGCCAGGTGAGCGACGTACCGCCGTTCGGGTAACGTCGTAGAGGCGAACCGTAGTCAGGAGTCCGTCATGAGCGAAGCCGAGAACCAGGGAACCCGGGCGACCGACGACGACGCCTGGGCCAAGGCCTGTGCCGAGGACCTCGAAGCCGAGCGGTCCCGCCGCCGCACCGACTACGGCCGGCCCCCGGGATCCGCCGCCGAGGAGCTGCGCAAGCTCGTCGACGCCGTGGCCGACCGGCTGTCCGCCGTGCGGTCGCCGCTGCTCGGGGCCGTCGCCGGACCGGCGGCGCAGCAGGTGGTGCGCCAGGTCGTGCAGCAGGCGAAGGCCGCCGTGGAGCCCGTCCTGGAGCGCAATCCGGACGTTTTCGATCATCTTGCCGCGGCCGGGGAGGAACTGCTCGCCGCCTACCGCTCCGCCGTCCAGGGCCAGGAGAGCCGCTGGACGGCCCGCGCCGACGACCTCGGCGGCGGGCCCGAGGACGACGGCGGGCGCCGCGACCGGGGTGACGACGGCGGTCCGGGTGAGCGCATCGACTTGGACTGACGGTCCCCTCGGGTACGGTTGGCCGTAGCGGGGCTCGACCGGAACTGAGGGATTCATGGGACTCACCATCGGCGTCGACATCGGCGGCACGAAGATCGCGGCCGGCGTGGTCGACGAGGAAGGCAACATCCTCTCGACCTTCAAGGTGCCGACCCCCACCACGTCCGAGGCCATCGTGGACGCCATCGCCTCGGCCGTGGAGGGTGCGCGCGCCGGGCACGACATCGTGGGCGTGGGTATCGGAGCGGCCGGTTACGTCAACCGGCAGCGCTCCACCGTGTACTTCGCGCCCAACATCGACTGGCGTCAGGAACCGCTGAAGGACGAGGTCGAGGCCCGCGTGGGCCTCCCCGTGGTGGTCGAGAACGACGCGAACGCGGCGGCCTGGGGCGAGTACAAGTTCGGCGCGGGCAAGGGCCACCGCAACGTCATCTGCATCACCCTCGGCACCGGCCTGGGCGGCGGCATCATCATCGGCAACAAGCTGCGCCGCGGCCACTTCGGCGTGGCCGCGGAGTTCGGCCACATCCGGATGGTGCCGGACGGTCTGCTGTGCGGCTGCGGCTCGCAGGGCTGCTGGGAGCAGTACGCCTCCGGCCGCGCCCTGGTCAGGTACGCCAAGCAGCGCGCCAACGCCACCCCCGAGCACGCGGAGGTGCTGCTCGCGCTGGGCGACGGCACCCCCGACGGCATCGAGGGCAAGCACATCTCCATGGCCGCCCGGCAGGGCGACCCGGTCGCCGTCGACTCCTACCGCGAGCTGGCCCGCTGGGCCGGTGCCGGCCTCGCCGACCTGGCCTCGCTCTTCGACCCCTCGGCGTTCATCGTCGGCGGCGGCCTCTCGGACGAGGGCGAGCTGGTCCTCGACCCGATCCGCAAGTCGTACAAGCGCTGGCTGGTCGGCGGCAACTGGCGTCCGGTCGCCGACGTGATCGCGGCCCAGCTCGGCAACAAGGCCGGCCTGGTCGGCGCGGCCGACCTGGCCCGGGAGCCCGACCCCATCATGTGACGGTCCCGCCCGCGACACGCTGACGCCCCACGCCCCCGACCGGGACGCGGGGCGTCGGCGTGTCCCGGGCGGCCGGGGCGGTGCGGTGCCCGCGACGGCCGGTGCGCGCCGGAGCGGTGACGGCCGGTGGGCGTCGGACCGGTGGCGGCCGGTGGCGGGGCGGGTGACCGGGAACCGTCGGCAACGGCGTTCGCCGGTCCCGGTCACGGCGTATCTTGCGTGCATGGCGACGTCGCTCCCGCTGCTTCCGGCCTCCCGTACCGAGCCCGACGGTTCGGCCGTCATCCGCGTCCTCTCCTACAACATCCGCTCGATGCGCGACGACACCGCGGCGCTCGCCCGGGTGATCGGCGCCTGCGCCCCGGACCTGGTCCTGATCCAGGAGGCACCCCGCTTCTTCCGCTGGCGCAAGAAACTGGCCCGGCTGGCCGCCGCGTCCGGACAGGTGATCCTCTCCGGCGGCGCCACGGCCGCGGGGCCCGCGCTCCTCACCTCGCTGCGCGCCACCGTCGAACGCACCGAGGACGTGCTGCTCCCGCTGACCCCCGGACTGCACCGGCGCGGCTTCGCGACCGCCGTGGTCCGGTTCGGCTCGGCCCGGATCGGCGTGCTCAGCTGCCACCTCAGCCTCCAGGGCGAGGAGCGTCGGGCGCAGGGCGGGATGCTCCTCGACCGGCTCGCCGCACTGGGTGTGGACCACGCCGTCGTCGGCGGCGACCTCAACGAACACCCCACCGGCCGCACCTTCCGGCGGCTCGCCGAGGGACTCCAGGACTGCCGGGCCACCGCGCCCTGGGGCGGCGAGTACACCTCCACCTCCACCGACCCCCACCAGCGCATCGACGCGCTGTTCGCCACCGAGGGCGTGGAGGTGCTGGGGTGCGGGGTGCCGCTCGGGCAGCCCGGAGTCACCGAGAGCGACCTGAGGGCGGCCACTGACCACCTTCCGGTGCTGGCCGCCCTCAGGGTTCCCGCGTCGTAGTCCCGTAGTCCCGTGGCCCGGGGTCAGACCACCGCGCCCCGGCCCGGGTCGCCGTCGTCCTCGTCGTCCGTCCTCATCCGCACCACGAGCGTGGCGAAGCCGCCCAGGAAGCCGCCGACGCCGAGCGTCGTCAGCCACCAGGTCATGTCCCAGCCGAGCACGACCGCGACCAGGAGCAGTATCGGGCCGCCGACCACCCCCAGCCACGCGAACCGGGCGGTGGTGTCCGCGTCGGGCAGCGGCGGCGGCTCGGGCGGCACGAAGTGGCCCTCGTCGTCCTCGTCGAAGTCGTCCTCGGACGCCTCGGGCGAGGTGTAGTCGCGCGGCCCGAGGCCGGGCGCGAAGGAGACCGAGCTGCCCAGCGGTCTGGCCGGCTGCCTCTCCTCCGGCTTGTCGTCGTTCGGCTCCGCCTCCAGCAGCGCCAGGTCCTCGACCGTCTTGAACGGCTTCGCGCCCGGCGGGTCCGGCGGCTCCTCGCCGTAGCCCGCGACGATCGCCGCCCATGCGGCGTCCTCGTCGAAGGACACCCCGGCGTCCTGCGACTCGTGCTCCCGGTGACCGTCGTGCTCCCGGTGACCGTCACGTTCCCCGTGGTCGTCGCGCCGTCCGCGGGCGTCCTGCGCCCCGCGGTTCTCCCGCTCCTCGCGGTCCTCGCGCTCCGAGTCGTGCTCAGCCACCTGCGGCCGTCCCTTCCTTGCCGACACTGGGTGCGAGCCGGCCGATGAAGGCGTAGCTCTCCTCGAAGACACGGTCCGCATCGTGGTCCAACGTCGCCACGTGGTAGCTCTGTTCCAGCATGACCTCCGTTACGTCCGTCGACGACACACGACTCAGGACGCGGGCGGAGTCGGCCGGCGGCACGACGTGGTCCTGCGGGCTGCGCAGAAGCAGCAGAGGCTGGGTGACCTGCGGCAGTTCACCGTCGACGAGCCGGAGGAAGTTCCGCAGGGAGTGCGCGGCGTCCAGCGGCACCCGGTCGTAGCCGACCTCCACCACACCCTCCTTCGCGATGTCGCTCGCGATGCCCCGGGTCGTACGCACGAGGTGGCGGGCGATCGGGAGGGTGTACGCGGACAGCCCGTGGACCTTGTTCGCCGGGTTGACGACGATGACGCCGTCGACCGCGTCCCCGTGCCGGGCGGCGAGCCGCAGGGCCAGCGCGCCGCCCATGGACAGCCCGGCCACGAACACCCGGGCACAGCGCTCGCGCAGGGCGCGCAGCTCCCGGTCGACCTCCGCGTACCAGTCCTGCCAGCCGGTGATCCAGAGGTCCTCCCAGCGGGTGCCGTGCCCCGGCAGCAGCGGCAGCGACACGGTCAGCGACCGGTGGGCGAGGAACTGGGCCCAGGGGCGCAGGGACTGCGGGGAACCGGTGAAACCATGGCAGAGGAGGACACCTACCTCCCCGCCCTCATGGCGGTACGGCTCGGCTCCAGGAAGGACCGGCACCTTCGGTCTCCTGTTCATATCAGGGGTGAGAACACTTCCGAGTGTGGTTCACCGTACGCGACCGCACTGACACCGACCAGGGCCGTCGGGCTCATTGGCGGCACTCCGGGTTAAGGTCTGAGCGACACATACAGGAGGCACTCGGTTGTTGTACGGCGCGATGAAGCTTTCCATCGGCGGGCCGCTGAAGATGATCTTCAGGCCCTGGGTGGAAGGCCTGGAGAACGTACCGGCCGAGGGCCCGGCGATCCTTGCGAGCAATCACCTGTCCTTCTCGGACTCGTTCTTCCTGCCCGCAGTCCTCGACCGCAAGGTCACCTTCATCGCGAAGGCCGAGTACTTCACCACGCCGGGGGTGAAGGGACGGCTGACGGCCGCCTTCTTCAAGGGCGTCGGCCAGCTCCCGGTGGACCGCTCCGGCGCGCGCGGCGCGGGCGAGGCCGCGATCAAGAGCGGCATAGAGGTGCTGAAGAGCGGTGAGCTCTTCGGCATCTACCCGGAGGGCACGCGTTCGCCCGACGGCCGTCTCTACCGGGGCAAGCCCGGCGGCCTCGCGCGCGTGGCGCTCGCCACCGGGGCGCCCGTGATCCCGGTCGCCATGATCGACACGGAGAAGGTGCAGCCGCCGGGGCAGGTCATGCCGAAGATGGTGCGGCCCGGCATCCGGATCGGCAAGCCGCTGGACTTCAGCCGCTACCACGGCATGGACCACGACCGTTTCGTGCTCCGCGCGGTGACCGACGAGGTCATGTACGAGATCATGCGGCTGTCCGGTCAGGAGTACGTGGACATCTACGCCACCGCGGCCAAGCGGCAGATCGCGGACGCGGCGAAGGCGGAGAAGGAAGCGGAGAAGGCGTCGAGGGCCGCGCTCGCGCAGGCGGCCAGGGAACAGGGCGAGAAGGACAAGTCGCAGACGTAGAGCGCCCGGGACACGACGGTCAGGGGCGAGGCGGGGGCGTGGGGGATTGGCCAGGCGCGTCAGAGTCATGAGCATGTCCGTGGAGCTGCCGCTGTGGCGGGCGCTCACCGGCTACCGGGTGCTGACCATGCTGTACGCGGTCGGCCTGTTCGCCACCGCCTACGACGGCTTCGCGCGTCCCTGGGTGGCGATCTGCTACTTCGTCGTCCTGGCCGGGTGGACCCTGGCCACCCTGCCGAAGGTGGCGAACGCGGCGAGCTGCACGAAGAGGTTCCTCGCCGTGGACCTCACCGTGGCGCTGACCGGCATCCTCCTCACCCCGGTCGCCGACTCCCACCAGCGCATCCTCGACGGGGGTCCGACCCTGCCGTCGATATGGACCGCGGGGTCCGTGCTGGCCTTCGCCGTCAAGGGCGGCTGGCGCTGGGCGGCGGTCGCCTCCAGCCTGGTGGCCGCCGCGAACCTCGTGGAGCGCGGCGCCCCGACCCGCGACACCGTCCACAACGTGATCCTGGTCTGGGTCGCCTCCATCGCCATCGGCTACGTCGTCGAGGTCGCCCGCGCCTCCGAGCGGACCCTCGCCCGTGCCCTGGAGATCGAGGCGGCGACCCGGGAGCGGGAGCGGCTCGCCCGGGACATCCACGACGGCGTGCTCCAGGTGCTGGCGATGGTCCAGCGGCGCGGCGCGGTCCTCGGCGGCGAGGCGGCCGAGCTCGGCCGGATGGCGGGCGAGCAGGAGGTGGCGCTGCGCACCCTGGTCTCCGGCGGACTGGTGCCGGTGTCCCGGGAGTCGCGGGACGCCGCCGACGGAGCGTTCGTCGTCACCGTCGACGAGCCGGAGGACGACGGTCCGGTGGATCTGCGCACGCTGCTCCTGCCGTACGCCGCCGCCCGGGTCAGCCTGGCCGAGCCCGGCGCCCCGGTGCTGCTGGCACCGGCCGCCGCGCGGGAGCTGGCCGCGGCCGTCGGGGCGGCCCTGGACAACGTACGCAGACACGCCGGGACGGACGCCCGGGCCTGGATCCTGGTCGAGGACGAGCCGCACTCGGTCGTCGTGACCGTGCGCGACGACGGGCCCGGCATCCCCGAGGGGCGGCTCGCGCAGGCTGAGGGCGAGGGGCGGCTCGGGGTGGCCCTGTCGATCCGGGGGCGGCTGCGCGACCTGGGGGGCAGCGCCGAGCTGTGCTCGATCCCGGGGCAGGGCACGGAGGTCGAGCTGACGGTGCCGAAGGAAGCCGCGCGGCCCGTGGGGCAGGGCACGGCGAGGAAGACCGGGAACCGGGACGGGGACGGACATGGGGGAAGGCGGAGCGGCGGCGATGAGTGAGCAGCGGGAACCGATCAGGGTGATGGTCGTCGACGACCACCCCATGTGGCGCGACGCGGTGGCCCGGGATCTGGCCGAGTCGGGCTTCGACGTGGTCGCCACGGCCGGCGACGGCGAGCAGGCGGTGCGCCGGGCGAAGGCGGCCGGACCCGACGTGCTGGTCCTCGACCTGAACCTGCCGGCCAAGCCCGGCGTCCAGGTGTGCAAGGAGGTCGTCGCAGCCGACCCGGCCCTGCGCGTGCTGGTGCTGTCGGCGAGCGGTGAGCACGCCGACGTGCTGGAGGCGGTGAAGTCCGGCGCGACCGGCTACCTGCTGAAGTCGGCTTCGACGCAGGAGCTGCTGGACGCCGTTCGCCGGACGGCCGTGGGCGACCCGGTCTTCACCCCGGGCCTGGCCGGTCTGGTCCTCGGCGAGTACCGCCGCCTGGCCGCCGAGCCCGCGTCCGCGGCCGAGGCGGGCGCGGCGGACGCGCCCCGGCTCACCGACCGCGAGACCGAGGTGCTGCGGCTGGTCGCCAAGGGCCTGAGCTACAAGCAGATCGCCGAGCGCCTGGTCATCTCCCACCGCACGGTGCAGAACCACGTCCAGAACACCCTGGGCAAACTCCAGCTGCACAACCGGGTGGAACTGGTCCGGTACGCGATAGAGCGCGGACTCGACGACGAGTGAGCCGCCCGTTGTCGCAGGACAACCCGATGAGCAGACCCGGTACGTAAACCGTCGGCCTCACAATTCACCGGAATTGCCCTTCCCGACCATGCCGAAGTGACCTGGGTCACTATTACCGTGACCCTGACCAGGCAACCGTGGCGAAGGGACATTTCCATGCGGGTCGGAGTACTGACCGGAGGCGGCGACTGCCCCGGACTCAACGCCGTCATCCGGGGCATCGTCCGCAAGGGCGTGCAGGAGTACGGCTATGCCTTCGTCGGCTTCAAGGACGGCTGGCGAGGGCCGCTCGAAGGGGACACGGTCCGTCTCGACATCCCCGCGGTGCGCGGCATCCTGCCCCGGGGCGGCACGATCCTCGGCTCGTCGCGGACCAACCCCCTGAACGCGGACGACGGCATCCGCCGGATCAAGGACAACCTCGCCAAGCACGAGGTCGGAGCCCTGATCGCGATCGGCGGCGAGGACACCCTCGGCGTCGCCGCCCGGCTGTCCGACGAGTACGGCGTGCCCTGCGTCGGCGTGCCGAAGACCATCGACAACGACCTCTCCGCCACGGACTACACCTTCGGCTTCGACACCGCCGTGGGCATCGCGACCGAGGCGATCGACCGGCTGCACACCACCGCCGAGTCGCACATGCGCGTCCTCGTCTGCGAGGTGATGGGCCGCCACGCGGGCTGGATCGCCGTCCACTCGGGTCTGGCCGGCGGCGCCAACGTCATCCTCATCCCCGAGCAGCGCTTCGACGTCGAGCAGGTGTGCGCCTGGATCACCTCCCGCTTCAAGGCGTCGTACGCGCCGATCGTCGTCGTCGCGGAGGGCGCCATGCCGAAGGACGGCGAGGTGGTCCTCAAGGACGAGTCGCTGGACTCCTTCGGGCACGTCCGGCTGTCCGGTGTCGGCGAGTGGCTGGCCAAGGAGATCGAGAAGCGCACCGGCAAGGAGGCCCGCACCACCGTGCTGGGGCACATCCAGCGCGGCGGCACCCCCAGCGCCTTCGACCGCTGGCTGGCCACCCGCTTCGGGCTGCACGCCATCGACGCCGTCCACGAGGGCGACTTCGGCAAGATGGTAGCCCTGCGCGGCACGGACATCGTCCGCGTCCCGATCGCGGAGGCCACCGCCAAGCTCAAGACGGTGGACCCGAAGCTGTACGAGGAGGTAGGGGTCTTCTTCGGCTGAACCGGCGCCACCGGCCGGACCGGGTCGTGGGCCGTAGGATCGGCCCATGACCCAGCGGATCGGGGACGGGACGGGAGCGGTCGTGGAGATTCTCGGCTTCGGTGTCCAGGCGGACGAGAAGCCCCTGCTGGAGAAGGCGTTCGCAGGTCACCACGAGATCCGCTGCCTGGACGTCTTCCTCAACGAGGACACCGCCCCCATCGCGGTGGGCCACGAGATCGTCTGCACCAGCGTCAACTGCGACCTCGGCCCCGGGGTGCTGGAGATCCTCGCGGCCGGCGGGACCCGGATGGTCGCCCAGCGCTCCACCGGCTTCAACAACATCGACCTCCAGGTCGCCGAACGGCTCGGCCTGCGGGTCGCCCGGGTGTCGTCGTACTCGCCCTATTCGGTGGCCGAGTTCGCCTGGACCCTCGCCATGGCGGTCAACCGCCGGGTCGTCCGCGCGGCCACCCGGACCCGGGACTTCGACTTCCGTCTCGACGGTCTCATGGGCCGTGACATGCACGGCCGTACCGCGGGGATCGTCGGCACCGGCAAGATCGGCGAGGCGTTCGCCAGGATCGCCCACGGCTTCGGCATGCGACTGCTCGGCTGGGACGTCGCCGAGAACCCGGCGTGCCTCGAGCTCGGCATGACCTATGTGTCCAAGGACCGGCTCCTCGCCGAGTCCGACCTGGTCAGCCTGCACGTCCCGCTGCTGCCGCAGACCCAGGACCTCATCGACGCCGCCGCCCTGAAGCTGATGAAGGACGACGTGATCCTGGTCAACTCCAGCCGCGGCGGTCTGGTCGACACCGCGGCCCTCGTCGCCGAACTGCGCGAGGGCCGCTTCACCGGCGTCGGCCTCGACGTCTACGAGGCGGAGGCGGGCCTGTTCTTCCTCGACAAGTCCCTGGAGGCCGTCGGGGACGACACCCTGGCCCGCCTGGTCACCTTCCCGAACGTCCTGGTCACCTCCCACCAGGCGTACTACACCGTGGACGCCGTGGGCCAGATCGTCGAGGCCACCGTGCAGAACGTCCTCGACTACACGGCCGGCCTGCGCTCCGCGAACGTACTGGTGCCGCGCAGCTGACCGACCAGCTCCCGCACGACGGCGGCGCCGTTCAGCGTCAGCACCGACTCCGGATGGAACTGGACCCCGGCGAACGCGTTGCCGTGCGCGCCGCCCGGCCCGCGCAGCGCGTGCACCTCCCCGCCCGCACCGAGGCTGACCTCGATGCCGCGCCCGGCCAGCTCCGCGAGCGCGCTGTCGTCGCAGCGCGCCACGAAGCTGTTGTAGAAGCCGACGGTCTCGGTCCGCCCGAACAGGTCGATCTCCGTCTGCGCCCCCTGGTACGGCACCTCCTTGCGGACGATCGGCAGCCCCAGTTCGGCCGCGATCAGCTCGTGCCCGAGGCAGACCCCGAGGACGCCGTGCCGGTGCTCCCCGAGCACCCGGGCGGTCAGCTCGCGCAGCAGCCGCATCCTGGGATCGGCGAGGTCCGAGGGATCGCCGGGGCCGGGACCGAGGACGACCGGCCCCTCGTGCGCGAGCACCGCCTCCCGCAGCCCCGGCTCGTCATGGCGCCGCACGGTCACGTCCAGCCCGCCGGAGCGCAGCACGTGCGCGAGCATCGCGGTGAAGGTGTCCTCCGCGTCGACCACCAGGGCGTGCCCGGCGAGCTGCGCGGTCCGCTCCTGCATCCGCAGCCAGAACGGCGCCAGGGACGCCCGCCGCCCGTCCAGCGCGGCCCGCACCCGCGGGTCGTCCGCCAGCCGGGGCAGCGCCCGCGGCGCGCCCGGCCGCGGCGGACGCACGCCGAGCGCCGCCAGCACGCCCGCCGCCTTGGCGTGGGTCTCCGCGACCTCGCCCGCGGGATCCGACCCGCGCACCAGCGTGGCGCCCACCGGCACCCGCAGCCGCCCGGCCGCGTCGATGTCGGCGGTGCGGATGAGGATGGGGGAGTCGAGGGTCTGGGCCCCGCCCGCGTCCCGGCCGAGCAGCGCCAGCGCGCCCGCGTAGTAGCCGCGCCCGGCACCGTCCGGCCCGACGGGCTCGTACCGCTGGATGACCCGGCAGGCGTTCTGCACGGGCGAGCCGGTGACGGTGGCCGCGAACATGGTCTCCTTCAGCACCTCCCGCACATCCAGCGAGGACCGGCCGCGCAGCTCGTACTCGGTGTGCGCGAGGTGGGCCATCTCCTTCAGCCGCGGGCCGACGACGACCCCGCCCATGTCGCCGACGGTGCACATCATCTTGAGCTCCTCGTCGACGACCATCGACAGCTCCTCGATCTCCTTGCCGTCGGCCAGGAAGCCGAGCAGGTGCTCCGGCGTCGGCCCCGCGTCGGGATAGCGGTACGTCCCGCTGATCGGGTTCATGACGACCGTGCCGCCGGACATCCGCACGTGCACCTCGGGACTGGCGCCCACCAGGGTGCGCTCCCCGGTGTGCACGACGAAGGTCCAGTACGCGCCCCGCTCGCCCGCCAGCAGCCGGCGGAACAGCGCGAGCGCGTCGGCGCGCCCGAAGCCGGGGATCTCGCCCGTATAGGTGCGCCGGATCACGAAGTTCGCGCCCTCGCCCCGCCCGATCTCGTCGCGCAGCACCCGGCCGACGATCCCGGCGTACTCCTCGTCGCCGACGTCGAAGCCGCCGCCCTCCACCCGCACCTCGTGCCCCGGCAACTGGTCCAGGGCGTCAGCGAGCGGGACGGTGCACGTCTCCTCGGGGGTGAGGAACACCAGCGGTGTGCCGTCGTCGCGCACGTCGAACCCGCGTTCGCGGATCTGGCGGAACGGGACGAGCGCGAGACCCTCGCCGGGCAGGTCGGCGAGCCGGTCGTAGGTGCGGACCGGGCCGAGGAGCACCTCCACGACCGAGTCGTCGTGGCCGGGGGCACGGCGGCGCAGCAGGGCGAACGGGCGGGGGTCGTCGAGCAGGTCGAGCAACTGCATGGGTCCGTGTCCTTCTCGTGGGGAGGGACGGCCCGTGCCTCGGAAAACACCGAAGGCCGCCCCTCGGGCGGCCTTCGCGAAGTCGTGCGTACGCGCAGTCAGTGGGCCGCCGGATGAGCGGTCCACCACCAGTTCTGGGTCGAAAGCGCGTACATGCGACGCACCCTACCCCATGCCGGGGGCCGGGGTGTCTCACATGAGTGATAGGTCGTCTCACCTGTCGAGCCGGGCGAAAAGGACCCGCTGCGACCCCGTAGTGTTGAGAGCGTGACCGTGAACGCTGATTCCCGAAGTGTCGCCGCTCAGGCGACTTGGCGAGACCTGCCCGCGGCGCAGCAGCCCGAGTACCCGGATGCCGAGGCTCTGCGCGATGTGATCGCCGAGCTCGAGTCGTATCCGCCCCTGGTGTTCGCCGGCGAGTGTGACCAGTTGCGCGCCCGGATGGCCGCCGTCGCCCGAGGGGACGCGTTTCTGCTCCAGGGCGGTGACTGCGCCGAGTCCTTCGACGCGGTGTCCGCCGAGCACATCAGGGCCAAGCTCAAGACCCTCCTCCAGATGGGCGCCGTCCTCACGTACGCCGCGTCCGTGCCCGTGGTCAAGGTGGGCCGGATCGCCGGCCAGTACTCCAAGCCGCGCTCCAAGGGCACCGAGACCCGTGACGGTGTGACCCTGCCCACCTACCGGGGCGACTCCGTCAACGGCTTCGACTTCACCGAAGAGGCCCGGATCCCGGACCCCGCGCGGCTGAAGCGCATGTACAACGCCTCCGCCTCCACGCTCAACCTGGTGCGCGCCTTCTCCACGGGTGGCTACGCCGACCTGCGCCAGGTGCACGCCTGGAACCAGGACTTCGTGAAGTCGTCCCCGTCCGGGCAGCGCTACGAGCAGCTGGCGCGCGAGATCGACAACGCGCTGAACTTCATGCGGGCCTGCGGCACCGACCCGGAGGAGTTCAAGACCGTCGAGTTCTACTCCTCGCACGAGGCGCTGCTGCTCGACTACGAGTCCGCCCTGACGCGGGTCGACTCGCGCACCGGACAGCTGTACGACGTCTCGGCGCACATGGTGTGGATCGGCGAGCGCACCCGGCAGCTGGACCACGCGCACGTCGAGTTCGCCTCGAAGATCCGCAACCCGATCGGCATCAAGCTCGGCCCGACGACCACGGCCGAGGAGGCGCTGCGGTACATCGACCGCCTCGACCCCGATCGTGAGCCGGGCCGTCTCACCTTCATCGTGCGGATGGGCGCGGACAAGGTCCGCGACAAGCTGCCCGAGCTGGTCGAGAAGGTCACCGCCTCCGGCGCCACCGTGGCCTGGGTGACCGACCCGATGCACGGCAACACCTTCGAGGCGGCCTCCGGCCACAAGACCCGCCGCTTCGACGACGTGCTCGACGAGGTCAAGGGCTTCTTCGAGGTCCACAAGGGCCTGGGCACGCACCCGGGCGGCATCCACGTGGAGCTCACCGGCGACGACGTCACCGAGTGCGTGGGCGGCGGCGACGAGATCTTCGTCGACGACCTGCACCAGCGCTACGAGACGGCCTGCGACCCGCGCCTGAACCGCAGCCAGTCGCTGGACCTGGCGTTCCTGGTCGCGGAGATGTACCGGGACCAGTAACCGGAACGATTAATTGCAGTAGGGCGCGGATCACATGCGATCCGCGCCCTCTCGCACTTTTGCGGGTTCTGTGTGCCGGGTAAGGTTAGGTAAGCCTCACCGATCATCGGGACGGCAAGACTGAGCGATCCCGTCGGGAGGTGAATCCGCGTGTACGTGTGCAGCTGCTTCGGGGTGACCGAGGCGCAGGTCAAGAAGCACGCGGCGGACGGCGCGTGCACCCCGCGCCAGATCGCCTCGGCCTGCAAGGCGGGCACCGACTGCGGTTCGTGCGTACGGCGGATCCAGGCCATCCTCGGCCGTGGGGCGTGCCCGCGCCGCGAGATGGCCGACCAGGGCAAGCCGGTCCTGTCCGCCCTGGACGAGGCCGCCTAGAACAGGCCCGGACGAGGCCTCCTGGGGCAGGCCTGCACGAGGCCGCCTGGAGCCGGACGGGCCCTGGTTCCGCGGCCCTAGCTCTCCGGCTGCTCGATGAGCTGCGCGAGGTAGAGCGCCTCACCGAGCTTCTCCACCAGCTCCAGCTGGGTGTCGAGGTAGTCGATGTGGTGCTCCTCGTCCTCCAGGATCGACTCGAAGATGTTCGCCGACGTGATGTCGCCCTTCTCGCGCATCACCTTGATGCCGCGCTTGAGCCGGTCGATCGCCTCCACCTCGACCTGCCGGTCGGCCTCGAACATCTCCTTGACGGTCTGGCCCACCCGCACGTGGAACAGGCGCTGGTAGTTCGGCAGCCCGTCGAGGAACAGGATCCGGTCGGTGAGCACCTCGGCGTGCTTCATCTCGTCGAACGACTCGTGCCGCGTGTACTTCGCGAGCTTCGTCCAGCCGAAGTTCTCCTGCATCTTCGCGTGCAGGAAGTACTGGTTGATCGCGGTGAGCTCACCGGTGAGCTGCTCGTTCAGGAACTCGATGACCTCGGGGTCGCCCTGCATCGCGTCAGGCTCCTTCCACGTGGGGGAACTGCTGTGGTTGCGGGCGCATGATTGCACCGCCGTAGAAGATCGTCCAGTAAGTGCGTACTTAGTAAGTAAGTGCATGCTCAGTACGTTTTGGGTGGCTTTGTTCCCTTGGTCATGGGCACTGTCCGGGGTCTGTCAGGATGGAGGCATGGGTCATCCGGTGGAGTGCGAATCAGGCGAAGCGGCACGGTCCGAGCTTCCGCCGGGACAGCGGATCCAGCGCGGCTGGCCCGTCACGCACTACGGACCGGTACCCAAGTTCCGACCCGAGCGCTGGGAGTTCAGGGTCTTCGGGGCTACCGCCGACGGTGACAAGAGCTGCTGGAACCACGAGGAGCTGACGGCCCTGCCGTACACCACCGTCGTGGCCGATCTGCACTGCGTGACGAAGTTCAGCATGCTCGGCGCCGAGTGGGGCGGAGTCCCGGCGCGCGCCATCCTGGAGCTCGCCCCGCCCGCGCCGGCTGTCACCCATGTGATGGTGTGGGCGGAGTACGGCTTCAGCTCCAACCTGCGGCTGGCGGACTTCGCCGCCGAGCGCACCATCTTCGCCACCCACAAGGACGGCGAGCTGCTCACGGCGGAACACGGCTTCCCGCTCCGCCTGGTCGTCCCGCACCTGTACGCCTGGAAGGGCCCCAAGTGGGTCCGCGGTGTGGAGTACATGACCGCCGACCGCCGCGGCTTCTGGGAGGAGCGCGGCTACCACAACATCGGCGACCCTTGGCAGGAGCAGCGCTACTCGTACCAGGAGAAGCCCGGGGACGGCCCCGAGCTCTGAGAGCTCCGAGCCCCGGGTTCCGGGCCCCGGGTCAGCAGTGGCGGAGCTTCTTCAGCCGCTCCACGTCGGCAGCGTGCCCTTCCTTGCCGCCCGGCGTCTCGATGATCAGCGGCACCCCCGCCGTCGCGGGGTGGGTCATCAGCGCCCGGAACGGCTCCTCGCCTATGTGACCGGCGCCGATGTTCTCGTGCCGGTCCTTGTGGGCACCGGCCACGTCCTTGGAGTCGTTGGCGTGGATCAGCCTCAGCCGGCCCTCGCCGACGGTGTCCACCAGCAGGTCCAGGGTGCGGTGCATCCCGTCCGGGCCGGTCAGGTCGTGACCGGCCGCGAAGATGTGGCAGGTGTCCAGGCACACGCCCAGCTTCGGATGGGCGTCCAGCGCCTCGAAGTACGGCCCGAAGTCACAGGTCCGGGAGCAGAGCGAGGAGCCCTGGCCCGCGGTCGACTCCAGCAGCAGGTACGGGTCGTCGTCGTGGGTGAGCTCCTCCAGCAGCGGCAGCAGGTGTTCCCGCACCTGCCGCAGGGCCACGGACCGCTCCCGCCCGCCGGTCGCGCTCCCGGTGTGCACGACCACGCCGAGCGCGCCGATCTCCCGCCCGCGCCGCAGCGAGTGCCGCAGCGACTCCACGGACCGCTCCACGGTCGCCTCGGTGTGCGAGCCGAAGTTGATCAGGTACGGGGCGTGCACGTACGCGGGGATCGACCCGGCCGCGCAGGCCGCGCGGAACTCCTCGTCCTGCCGCGGGCTGCCCGACGGGGTGGCCCACCCGCGGGGGTTGGCGACGAAGACCTGCACGGCCTCCGCCCGCAGGTCGCGGGCGTACGCCAGCCCCACCGAGTTCAGGCCGCCGGCCACGGGGACGTGACCGCCGACGGGGTTGCGGGAGGGGCCGGACTGCTCGTGTCTCACCCGTTCAGGGTGTCATGGCGCCGGCCGTGCCCCGGCACCGGCCGCACCCCTTCCGCGAAGCGTCACAGGTCAGCTTCAGTACCACCCGATACCGGGCTTCCGCAGGAGGTCCGTGCGCGACGGCTCGTAGACTCGGCTCGTGGATACGACCCTTCAGGACCCCCTCGTCGGCCAGGTGCTCGACGGCCGGTACCGCGTCGACGCGCGGATCGCCGTCGGCGGGATGGCCACGGTCTACCGGGCCGTGGACACCCGCCTGGACCGCGTCCTCGCGCTCAAGGTGATGCACCCGACGCTCGCGGTGGACGGCTCCTTCGTCGAACGGTTCATCCGGGAGGCGAAGTCCGTCGCACGGCTCGCGCACCCCAACGTCGTCCAGGTCTTCGACCAGGGCACCGACGGGTCGTACGTGTACCTCGCCATGGAGTACGTGGCCGGCTGCACCCTGCGTGACGTGCTGCGCGAGCGCGGGGCGCTGCAGCCGCGGGCCGCCCTGGACATCCTGGAGCCGGTGCTGGCCGCGCTGGGCGCCGCCCACCGGGCCGGGTTCGTGCACCGGGACATGAAGCCCGAGAACGTCCTCATAGGGGACGACGGGCGGGTCAAGGTCGCCGACTTCGGGCTGGTGCGGTCCGTGGACACGGTCACCAACACCACGGGGACGGTGCTGGGCACCGTCTCGTATCTCGCGCCCGAGCAGATAGAGAACGGCACCGCCGATCCACGTGTCGACGTGTACGCGTGCGGTGTCGTCCTGTACGAGATGCTGACCGGCGACCGGCCGCACGAGGGGGACTCCCCCGCCGTGGTGCTCTACAAGCACCTCCACGAGGACGTGCCGCCGCCCTCGGCCGTCGTGCCGGGGCTGCCGTACCCGCTGGACGAGCTGGTCGCGTCGGCCACCGCGCGCACCCCGGACGTCCGGCCCCACGACGCCGTGGACATGCTGGCCGAGCTGCGCCGGACCCGGGAGGCGCTGAGCGACGACCAGCTGGACGCGCTGCCGCCGCAGGCGGTGGCGCCGTCGCACGACAACGCCGAGGACCGTACGAGCGTCATCCCGCGGTCACTGACCGTGCCGCGGCCGCTGCCCGTCAACGAGGACGACGAGCCCGGGGCGGGCTTCCAGCGCACCAGCAGGCTCCAGAGCCCGCCGCCGCTCCCGCCGCGCCGGGACGCCTCCGGGGCCCGGCGGCTCGCCCTGGTCGTCGCGGCCGTGCTGGTGGTGTTCGGTGTCGGCACCGGCGTCTGGTACATCAACTCCGGCCAGTTCACCAAGGTCCCGCCGCTGCTGGCGAAGACCGAGGCGCAGGCCAGGAACCGGCTGGAGGCGGCCGGGCTGAAGGTCGGCACGGTCAAGGAGGCCTACAGCGACACCGTCGAGCGCGGCACGGTCATCGGCACGGACCCCGCGCCGGGGGCGCGCATCCGCGACCACGACGCCGTCACGATCACGCTGTCCAAGGGCCCGGAGACGGTGAAGGTGCCGGACCTCGCGGGATACCGGCTGGACAAGGCGCGGGCGGTGCTGAAGGACAGCGGGCTGGAGCCGGGCCTGGTCACCCGCGCGTTCAGCGACGACGTGCCCCGGGGCTTCGTGGTCGCCACCGACCCGCAGCCCGGTGCGACCCGGCACTCCGGTGCGGCGGTCGCCCTCACGGTCAGCAAGGGCAGCCCGGTGGACGTGCCGGACGTGACCGGCCAGGACCTGGCGGACGCCAGGGCCGCACTGACGGAGGCGGGCCTGAAGGCGGAGATCGCCACCACCCGGGTCAACTCGGAGTACGACGCCGGGCAGGTCGCGGAGCAGACCCCGGCCGCCGACGGCCAGGCGGCCGAGGGCGACACGGTGACGCTGACGCTGTCCAAGGGCCCGGAGATGGTCGCGGTCCCGGACGTGGTCGGCGCCGGTGTCGACGACGCCAGGAGCCGGCTGGAGGCCGCCGGATTCCAGGTCGAGGAGGACCGGGGCCTGCTCGGTCTGTTCGGCGACACGGTCAAGAAGCAGTCGGTGAAGGGCGGCGACAAGGCGCCCAAGGGATCGACGGTCACGATCACCATCCGGTGACCGCAGCCGTCGGCCCCTCCGGTGGACCGGCCCGCAGGGCCCGGGGGACCAGCGCAGAACAGCGGGCGGGGGGCGAACCCCCGCCCGCCGCGGCACTCCGGGCGAGACTCGAACGTCCCGCCTGCCGCGGCGCCCCGGACAGGTCCTAGAAGGCAGGACGCTCCGGGTCGAGTGCGGCCAGTCCGGATGCCGGTGACGACGCCTGGGCGAAGTGCCGCCGGGGGATCCGGCCGGCCAGCCGGGCCAGCCGCCCCGCCTCCACCCCGTGCCGCATGGCCGCGGCCATCCGCACCGGCTCCTGCGCCCGGGTCACCGCCGAGGCGAGCATCACGGCGGCGCACCCCAGCTCCATCGCCAGCGCCACGTCCGACGCCGTACCGGCGCCCGCGTCGAGGATCACCGGCACCTGCGCCTGCTCGACGATCAGCTGGAAGTTGTGCGGGTTGCGGATCCCGAGCCCCGACCCGATCGGCGACCCGAGCGGCATGACCGCGGCGCACCCCACGTCCTGGAGCCTGCGCGCCAGCACCGGATCGTCGTTCGTGTACGGCAGCACCGTGAACCCGTCGTCCACCAGTGTCTCCGCCGCGTCCAGCAGCTCGACCGGGTCCGGCAGCAGCGTCCGCTCGTCGGCGACCACCTCCAGCTTGACCAGATCGGTGCCGAGCGCCTCCCGGGCCAGCCGCGCGGTCAGCACGGCCTCGCCCGCGGTGAAGCAGCCGGCCGTGTTCGGCAGCACCCGGATCCCGAGCCGCTCCAGCACCGACAGCACGGATCCGTGCACCGAGGCGTCCACCCGCCGCATCGCGACCGTGGTCAGCTCGGTGCCGGAGGCGGCCAGCGCGCGCTCCAGCACGTCGAGGCTGGGCGCACCGCCCGTACCCATGATCAGCCGGGACGAGTACGGCGTACCGCCGAGGACGAAGGGATCGTCGGCCATCGGTCAGCCTCCCTGGACGGCGGTGAGGACCTCGACCCGGTCGCCCTCGGACAGTGCCGTGACCGGCCACTGCCCGCGCGGGACGACGGTCTCGTTGACCGCGGCGGCCACGCCGGACGGCGCCGCGGTGAGCGTGCGCACCAGGACGTCGAGGGCCGTGCCGGCCGCGATCAGCCGGGGCTCCCCGTTGACGGAGACGGTGACGGCGGGGGCGGGGGTGGCCGGGGTGCTCATACGGGCTGCTCCGTGAGTGCGGCGGCGGCGAACCGCCGGGGGGTGAAGGGACGGGCCTCGTCCGGCAGCGAGCCGGTGGCCAGCGTGTGCGCGAGCACGTCGCCGGTGACCGGGGTGAGCAGCACCCCGTTGCGGTGGTGCCCGGTGGCCAGCAGCAGACCGTCCAGTCCGGCCGGGCCGAGCAGCGGCGCGTTGTCCGGGGAGGCGGGGCGCAGCCCGGCCCGGGTCTCGGTGAGCGGCAGCTCGGTCAGGCCCGGCACCAGCTCGTGCGCGTCGCGCAGCAGCTCGTACACGCCGCCCGCGGTCACCGTGGTGTCCCAGCCCAGTTCCTCGCTCGTCGCGCCGACGACCAGCTCGCCGTTCTCCCGCGGCACCAGGTAGACATGCCCGCCGCGCACCACGGCCCGCACGGTCCGGCTCAGGAAGGGCGCGTACCGGGGCGGCACGGCCAGCCGGAGCACCTGCCCCTTCACGGGCCGCACCGGCGGCCGTACGTCCGGCGGGAGCCCCGCGAGCCGCCCGCTGAGGCTGCCGGCCGCGAGCACCACCTGTCCCGCGGCCAGTGCCGCGCCCTCGCGGGTGACGATCCCCGCCGCCCGCTCCCGGGTGACCTCCAGCCGTTCGGCCCACTCCCGGTGGAACACCACCCCCGACCGCTCGCAGGCGGCCACCAGGGCGGCCGCCAGGCGCCGTGGATCGACCTGGTGGTCGCCGTCGACCCGCAGCCCGCCGCGCACGCTCGGCGCGAGCATCGGCTCCAGCCGCCGGCACTCCCGTCCGGACAGCCACTCGGACTCCAGCCCCGACTGCCGCTGGAAGACGTGCAGTTCGCGCAGCTCGGCCCGGTCGTCGGCGTCCAGCGCCACGGCGAGCGTGCCGCAGCGGCGGTATCCGAGGTCGTGGCCGGTGCGGTCGGTGAGCTCCGCCGCGAAGTCCGGCCAGCGGCGGGCGGAGGCGAGGTTCAGGCCGAGCAGGGTCTGCTCGCCGTAGTGCAGTTCCGTGACGGCGGCCAGCATCCCGGCCGCCACCTGCGCGGCCCCGCCGCCGGGCTCGGGATCCACCACGGCCGTGGCGAACCCGCGCTGCGCGGCCCGCCACGCCGTCACGAGTCCGATGATCCCGCCCCCCACGACGAGGACGTCTGACGTACGCGTAGGCGACATGGGCGTCCAGCCCCTCCCTTCGCCGGCATGACCCGGATCAGGTTCGTACGGTCGGAGGCCGCCAGCCTCCCTCTCAGCCCGGTGCGTCCGGGCTCCCGCGAGTGCTTTACGTTGACCACCCTAGCCCGACGCCGTAAATCTCAGTAAGGGAGCCTTCGCCCATGGCCCGTTCGCTCGACGGTCTCGTCCTCGCCCCGGTGGCCGACCAGGCCGCGGGCCAGGTCGGCACCCGCACCCGGTTCACGTACCACGAGGAGGACGGCGCGATCTGGGCCGAGTACGCGGGCGGGGACGTCGTGCGCGGGCGGCTGGTGGGTACTCGTACGGGTGACCGGCTCGACTTCCGGTACGTCCAGCTGGTGCAGGACGGCACCACGTCGAGCGGGCACTGTGCGTCGACGGTCGTCGAACTCCCCGACGGCCGGGTGCGGCTGGAGGAGACCTGGGAGTGGGAGTCGCGGCCGGGCAGCGGGACCAGCGTGGTCGAGCAGCCGGCCGGGCAGCCGGGGCGCCGGTGACGGAGCCGCCCTCCGAGCGGCGGACGGCCGGTTGTCTATGGTGATCGAGTGAGCGAGCAGACGCAGCAACGAGTGACCTCGGGACAGCGGCGCGTGGTCGTCGTCGGCGCGGGCATGGCCGGGGTGCAGACCGCGGTCGCCCTGCGGGAGCTGGGCTTCACCGGCGCGGTGACCGTGCTCGGCGCCGAGCCCCACCAGCCCTACGACCGGCCTCCGCTGTCCAAGGCCGTGCTGCTCGGCAAGGCCGAGGGCTCCGCCTTCGACGTCGAGTTCGAGGCGCTCGGCATCGAACTGCGCCTGGGCTGCGAGGTGTTGGGAGTCCGCCCGGACGACCGGGAGGTGGACACCGCCGGCTCCGGCACGGTCCCGGCCGCGGTGCCCTACGACGTCCTCGTCCTCGCCACCGGGGCCGAACCGCTCCGGCTGCCCGGCACGGAGGGCGTGCCCGGCGTGCACCTGCTGCGCACCCTCGACGACACCGCGCGGCTGCGGCCGGTACTGGCCCGGCAGCACGACATCGTGGTCGTCGGCGCGGGCTGGATCGGCGCGGAGTTCGTGACGGCCGCCCGGGAGGCGGGCTGCGCGGTGACGGTCGTCGAGGCGGCGGACCGTCCGCTGTCCGGCGCGCTGCCCGCCGAGGTGGCCGCCCCGATGACCGCCTGGTACGCCGACAGCGGCGCCGAGCTGCGCACCCACGCGCGCGTGGCGCACATCGAGCCCGGCGAGGTGGTGCTCGACGACGGCACCCGGCTGCCCGCGGGCGCGGTCGTGGTCGGGATCGGGGCCCGCCCCACCACGGATCTGCTGGCCGGCTCCGGCATCGCCCTCGGCCCGCACGGAGAGGTCCTGGCCGACGCCTGCCTGCGCACCTCCGTCCCCGACGTCTACGCGGTCGGCGACTGCGCCTCCTTCCCCTCGGGCAGGTACGGCGAGCGCCTGCTGGTCCACCACTGGGACAACGCCCTCCAGGGGCCGCGCACGGTCGCGGCGAACATCGTCGGCGACGCCACCGGCGAACCCCCGGTGAGCTACGACCCGGTGCCCTACTTCTGGTCCGAGCAGTTCGGGCGCTTCGTGCAGTACGCGGGCCACCACGCCGGCGCCGACACGACCGTGTGGCGCGGCGACCCGGCCGGTCCCGCGTGGACCGTGTGCTGGCTGCGCGAGAACCGCCTCGTCGCGCTGCTCGCGGTGGGGCGCCCCCGTGACCTGGCCCAGGGCCGGCGGCTGATCGAGGCCGGGGCGGCGATGGATCCCGTGCTGCTGGAGGACCCCGCGCGACCGCTGAAGGCGGCGACGGCGTAGCCCGCCGGGGGCAGCCCGGCTGTGCACGGTCGGTCCGGGATGGCAGTCTTGAAGGCGTGACCGAGATTGACGCAAAGATTGATGCTCTCGTCCCCGCCTGGCTCACCCTTCCCGACATCGCCGAGATGCTCGACGTCGAGGTGACCCGGGTGCGGCAGCTGGTCAAGGAGGGCCAGCTCATCGCCGTACGCCGGGGCGAGAACCGGGCGCTGCACGTCCCCGCCGCCTTCATCGACGAGGACAAGGTCGTCAAGGGCCTGACCGGGACCCTGACACTGCTGCGGGACGACGGCTTCTCCGACGAGGAGATGCTGGAGTGGCTGTTCACTCCCGACCCGAGCCTGCCCGGCACCCCCGCGCAGGCCCTGAGCGAGAATCGCGGCACGGAGGTGAAGCGCCGCGCCCAGGCGCTCGCCGTCTGACCTGCTGATCCGAACAACCGTCCGGCGTACGGCCGCGGCCCGCGGCAGTGGTGCACCGCGGCCGTACGCCATCGCACACCGCCCCGCCAGGGGCTCCGGGGGGACCCACGCATGCCCGACACCGCCACCACCGCACGCGCCGCGCTCGCCGACGCCCGCCTCTACCTCTGCACGGACGCCCGGAAGGAGCAGGGCGACCTCCCGGAGTTCCTGGACGCGGTCCTGGCCGGCGGGGTCGACATCGTGCAGCTGCGCGACAAGGGCATGGAGGCGGCCGAGGAGCTGGAACATCTGGCGGTCCTGGCCGACGCCTGCGCCCGGCACGGCAAGCTGCTCGCGGTCAACGACCGCGCGGACGTCGCCCACGCCGCCGGGGCCAGGGTGCTCCACCTCGGGCAGGGCGACCTCCCGGTCCCCGCCGCCCGCGCGATCCTCGGCGAGGACGTCCTCGTGGGCCGCTCCACGCACTCCGCGGCCGAGGCGGAGGCCGCCGCCGTCCAGGACGGCGTGGACTACTTCTGCACCGGCCCCTGCTGGCCGACGCCCACCAAGCCCGGACGCCACGCGCCCGGCCTCGACCTGGTGCGCCACACCACCGCCCTCGGCACCGGCCGTCCCTGGTTCGCGATCGGCGGCATCGACCTCGGCAACCTCGACGAGGTGCTCGACGCGGGCGCCCGGCGGGTCGTCGTGGTACGGGCGATCACCGGCGCGGACGACCCGGGCGCGGCGGCGGCGGAGTTCGCCGAGCGGCTGCGCAAGGCCTGACGTCCCGGGCGCCGCCGGACGGCGTCCTGTCCAAGGGATGGACAACAAGTCGACAATTCGGGCAAATTTCCCGCATTCGGTTGGGTGTCCGCCGCCCCCTGGCTAACCTGCGGGTATGGCCCTTGGAACCGCGTCCACCCGGACCGACCGCGCGCGTACCGTGCGCGACATGCTCGCCACCGGCAAGACGGTCCACTCCTTCGAGTTCTGGGCCCCGAAGACGGAGAAGGGCGAGCGCAACCTGTGGAACGCGCTGCGCCGGGTGGAGGCGGTCGCCCCGGACTTCGTCTCCGTGACGTACGGCGCGGGCGGCTCCACCCGCTCCGGCACCGTGCGGGCGACCGAGCAGATCGCCTCGGACACCACCCTCACCCCGGTCGCCCACCTCACCGCGGTCGACCACTCCGTCGCGGAGCTGCGCAACATCATCGGCCAGTACGCCGACGCCGGGATCCGCAACATGCTCGCGGTGCGCGGCGACCCGCCCGGCGACCCCATGGCCGCCTGGGTGCCGCACCCGCAGGGTCTGACCTACGCCGCCGAACTCGTCCGGCTCATCAAGGAGTCCGGCGACTTCTGCGTGGGTGTGGCCGCCTTCCCGGAGATGCACCCGCGCTCCGCCGACTGGGAGTCCGACGTCGCGCACTTCGTCGACAAGTGCCGGGCCGGCGCCGACTACGCCATCACGCAGATGTTCTTCGAACCGGAGTCGTACCTGCGGCTGCGCGACCGGGTGGAGGCGGCCGGCTGCGCGACCCCGGTGATCCCCGAGGTCATGCCGGTCACCAGCGTCAAGATGCTGGAACGACTGCCACAATTGAGCAACGCAGCGATCCCGGAGGCCCTGAAAGAGCGGATCCTCACAGCGAAAGAGGATCCGGCCGCTGTACGCTCCATTGGCATCGAATACGCCACGGAGTTCTGCGCGCGGCTTCAGGCCGAGGGAGTGCCCGGACTGCACTTCATCACGCTCAACAACTCCACGGCTACGCTGGAAATCTACGAGAATCTGGGCCTGCACCACCCACCGCAGGCCTAGACCGGCCGTACCCGGATACGACACACTGCGTAGCGGCCACTGGGAGAGGGGCGTACATGGGCTGGACGGTCCTCTACATCGCGTTCGGCATCGTCGCACTGTGGCTGCTCGGCGAGGTGCTGTTGCAGTACAAGGCGCGGCTGCGCTGGCGGCTGCTCGCCTTCGGAGGCTTCCTCGGCGTCGTGCTGGGTGTGCTCATCCCGTCCGTGATCGTGATCGGACTGGGCGCCGCCGCCTTCGCGGTCGGCCAGACCTACGTCACCCTGTCGTTCCGGCGCGGCTTCGCGGCCGGCTGGGCGGTCAAGCGTCCGGACGAGGACGACGAGGGCATCGGCGCCGTCGCGGGCTTCGCGCGCCGCCGCGGCCGGGGGGAGCAGGACCCGGACCTGGACGTCGTCGGTCCGGAGGGCCCCGAGGACGGTTACGACGACGGTGACCACGCCGACGACAGGGCGGCGTACGAGCCGGAGAAGGCGGCCTACCTCCAGGACGACGGCTACGAGCGCGACGACGTGTTCACCGCGGACCGCTCCGGCGAGCCCGCGGCCGCCGAGAGCACCGCGGTGTACGAGCCGCAGCCGATGCCCGACGACACCGGCTCCTACGGCGTCTACAACAACAACTCCTACGCTGCCAACGGCCAGCCCCAGGACCAGTACGCGACGGCCGCCCAGGGCGCCGACCAGTCGTACTCCTACGACGGCTACTCGGGCTACCAGCAGTACGGCTACGACACCACCGGCCAGCAGCAGCAGTACGCGGCCTACTCGGACCCGTACATCGGCACCCAGACCTACGGCGGCGGCACCTCGTACGACACCTCCGGCTACGGCGTCCAGTACGACCAGCAGAACTACGGCCAGGACCAGTACGCCGGCGGCTACGGCGGCGAGACCCCGGCCGGTGGGGTGTGGGTGCCGCAGCAGCGCAGCACCGACGGCCAGTACGGCGGCGAACTCCCGCAGGAGCAGCAGCAGTACCCGTACCAGGGCGACGGCCAGCACCAGGGCAACGGCCAGCAGCAGGGCAACGGCAACGGTTACGACGAGCAGTACCGTTTCTGACGGCCCGGGGGCCGGTCGGCCCCCGGGGCCGCGGCCCTCACTGCGAGCCCCGGAAGTCCGGCCCCTCCACGATCAGTCCGGCGACCAGCGCGCCCGACATCCCGGCGTGCGGGAGACCCCCGCCGGGATGCGACCGGCCGCCCACCCGGTACAGCCCCGGCAGCGCGGTGACGTTGGACGCCCGCAGGAAGCGGCCGGCACCGGCGGCCAGCGCGGGGGCGCCGAGCGCGCCGAACCCTGACCCCGTCCCCTCGTCCCCGGCGCCCGGGGCGCGCACCTCGCGCCACAGCAGCCGCTCGCGCAGCCCGGGCACGGCCTGTTCTGCGGCCTCGACGAGCAGGTCCGCGAACCGCTCCTCGGTACCCTGCGCACCGGGCGGCGACACGGCCGACAGCACCACGGACTCGTGCTCCCCGTCGGGGCGCAGGGCGGGGTCGTCCGGCCGCAGCACCGTCACGGTGGGCCGCGCCGGCTCGTCCGTGGCGCGGTGCAGGCGGTCCAGCTCGGCCGTGCGGTCGGGGGCGTGCACCACCGTCCGGTGGACGGCATCGGGCCCGGGGCGCCCGCGCAGTGCCAGGAACACCGTGAACCGGCCGGGACCGGGCCCGGCCGCGGCCGCGGGCCGCAGGTCCTCGGGCCCGTACAGCTCGTGCCCGGTCATGGCGCTCAGCCGCTCGGGCGCCACCCCCGCCACCACGTGGTCCGCCTCCGCCACCGACCCGTCGGCCAGCTCCACCCCCGCGGCCCGCCCGTCCTTGTCCAGGATCCGGCGGACCTCGGTCTCGAACGCGAACTCGACCCGGCGTTCCAGACATCGCTCGTACACCGCGCGCGCCAGCTCGCGCATGCCACCGCGGACGTACCAGGTGCCGAAGGCGTGCTCCATGTACGGCAGCACGGCCGCGCTCGCCGGGGTGTCCCGCGGATCCAGGCCGTAGCCGAGGGCGTGGCTCTCCAGGAGCGCGGTGAGCCGGGGGTCGCGCAGTTCCCACGCGCCGATCTCGGCGAGCGTGCCGGCCTGCCGGGTGCGCAGCAGCCGCTTGTGCGGGACCGCCGGGTAGGGCTCACGCTCGGCCAGCACCGCCCAGTCGGCCCACAGGGGTTCCTCCAGCAGCGGCCGGCGGGTGCGGTCCCAGGCCTCGCGGGCCCGCACCAGGAAGTCGCCCCAGCGCTGCCCGGCACCCGCCCCGAGGGCCAGGTCCAGGGCGGAGACGACGCCCGCGCGGGAGGCGTTGGGCAGCGAGACCTCCGAGCCGTCCGCGAAGACGTGCCGCGCGGACGGGTCGACCTGGACCAGCTCGACGCACTCCTCCAGCGGCGCTCTGCCGGTCTTGACGAACAGGTCCCGGTAGACCGCGGGCACCGGCAGCAGGCCGGGACCGGTGTCGAAGCCGAACCCGTCCCGCTCGAAGCGGCGCACCGCACCGCCGTACGTCCGCGTCCGCTCGTACACCGCCACCCGGTGGCCCGCGACGGCCAGCCGGGCAGCGGCCGCCATCGCGCCCATCCCGGCGCCGATCACCGCAATCCGTGCCATGCCTGCGACTTTATCGACCGCCACCGACAGCCCGGGCCGCGGCCGGTCGGTCCGGCGGCCGGTCGGTCTGCGGCCGGTCGGTCTGCGGCCGGTCGGTCTGCGGCCGGTCAGTCCGGCGGCCGTCCCGGGCGCGCGGCCGGCCCGAGCTCCTCGCGGCCGAGCCGGCGTTCCTCGCGCCGCTGGGCCCGGCGGCGCAGGAACCGCCGGATCCGCGAGACCAGCAGGAACAGCACGACCAGCCCCGCCAGCAGCAGCGCACCCGCGACGATCGCCGCGGGCAGCGGGTGGAACATCGCGAACGTGACGATCCCGGCGACCCCGAGATCCTCGGCCATGCTCACGATCAGGTTGCTGAACGGCTCGGGCGAGGTGTTCACCGCCATCCGCGTCCCGGCCTTGACGGTGTGGCCGGCCAGCGCCGTCGAACCGCCGACCAGCCCCCCGACCACGTCGGAGAGCGAACCGCTGTGCCCGGCGAGCAGCGCGCCGACCCAGGCGCCGACGACCGGCCGGACCAGCGTGTGCACCGAGTCCCAGGCGGTGTCCACGTACGGGATCTTGTCGGCGACCGCCTCGCACAGGAACAGCACGCCCGCCACGGCGAGCACCTCGGGCCGCTGGAGGGCCGCGGGGATCTCGTCGCTCACCCCGGTCGCGCCGAAGACGCCGAGCAGCAGCACCAGCGCGTAGGCGTTGATGCCACTGGCCCAGCCGCTGGTGAACACCAGAGGGAGTACGGACACGTCCGCGATCGTAGCCATGCGGGGACGGCACGTCATGGGCGCAGGTGCGCAGGACTGAGTACCTGTACCCAGCGGGCGAGATGAGTACGCGCGCGGATGGGGCGCGACCTGCGGGAACGAGAGAGTGGAGGCACGGGAAGGGGCCATGGTCCGGCACCGCCGACACGGGGCGGCGGAACGGTCCGGCCCTCGACCGCTCCTTCCGCCGACCCGGTCGGCGGGAGCGAGACACGGGGGATCCCGGGGGAACGACCGAACGGGGAACCGACGGGGGAGCACGGGGACACGGGAAACACGGGGGTACGGCGAAGTGGCGGTCCGGGACGGGCCCGGGGGGGCGCCGGCGGGGCGGCGCCGCACGTTCGTGTGCGCCGCGCGGGGCGCGGCGTGCGGCCGCGTGCGGCGGGGGCGGTGCCCGGGCCACGCGCGGCGGGGGCACCGCCGGACAGGCGCTAGCGGCCGCCGCTGACCCGGCCCTGGAGCAGCCGGGACAGCGCCGCGTGCACGTCGTCCAGCGACCGTTCCGGCTGGAACGCCTGCCAGTCCAGGGCGGCCACCAGCACCATGCCGACCAGCGCGGCCGCGGTCAGCTGCACGTCGATCTCGTCGCTGAACTCGCCGCCCTCGATGCCCTCGCGCAGCACGCCCTCGACGACGGCCACCGCCTGCTGCCGGACCACCATGAGCGTCGACTGCCAGGCCCGGTTGGTCCGCCACAGCTCGGCCACGTACAGCTGGGTGAAGGCCGGGTAGCGGTCGATGAAGACGAGCCCGGCGCGGATCATCGCGTCCAGGGCGTCGACCTTCGTGCCGCCCTCGCGCTCGGTACGCACGGCCGCGTCCCGCAGGGACGCGGTCAGCAGTCCCACGCCGTGCCGCAGCAGCTCCTCGAAGAGGACCGACTTGCTCGCGAAGTTGTAGTAGACCGTGCCCTTGGCGACCCCGGCACGCTCGGCGATCTCGTCCACCGTGGTGGCGGAGAAGCCCTGCTCGGCGATGAGCGTGACGGCGGCCTCGTAGAGCTTCTGCCGGGTGGCCTCGCGGCGGGTGCTGCCGCCCGACGTGGCGCTGCTGCTTTCCATGGCGTCGATTCTCACAGCAACCGGGGCCCGGACCGGTCCCCGGGGGATCACAGGGTCAGCTCCGGGTGCAGCCGGTCGAGCGTCCACACCTGGCGGCGGCGCGCCGACAGCGCGGTCAGCGCGAGGGCACCCGCGGTGAACGCGGCGAGCACGGCACACGCCTGCCACACCGGGCCCAGACCGCCGCCCGTGATGAGCCGCCTCAGGGCCGCGACGACGTAACTCATCGGCAGGAAGGGGTGGATCGCGTCGAAGAAGCGCGGACTGGTCTGTACGGGGTACGTGCCGCCTGCGGACGTCAGCTGGAGCATCAGCAGGGCCAGGACGAGGATCCGGCCCGCCGCCCCGAAGCGCGCGTTGAGCCACTGCACGAGCGCCGCGAAGCACGCCGACACCAGGAACAGGAAGCCGACGGTCCCGGCCGCCCGGGTCATCTCCAGCCCGATCGCCCAGTGCAGCACGGCCATCAGGGCCGTCGTCTGGAGCACGCCGACCGCGACCACGGGCAGCCAGCCGGCCAGCGCGATCCGCCAGGCCGGGGCGCCCGCGGCGAGCGCGCGCCGGTTCATCGGCGGGATCAGCATGTACGCCACCATCGCGCCGACCCACAGGGACAGCGGGATGAAGTACGGGGCGAACCCGGTGCCGTAGTTGGGCGCCTTGTGCAGGTTCTGCGAGGCCAGCTTGACCGGGTCGGCCATGACCCCGGTGCGCCGGTCGCGGTCCTGCTCGTCGTAGTCGGGGATCCGCGCGGCGCCGTCGTGCAGGCCGCCGGCCAGGGTGCCGGAGCCGTCGACGAGCTTGTACATGCCGCCGCTCAGGTCGTCGGCGCCCGAGCCGAGCCGGCCGACACCCGCGTCGAGGTCGCTCGCGCCGGTCCGGGCGGTGCCGAGTCCGGTGTGCAGCCGCTTCGCCCCGGCGGCGACCCGGGTGGCGCCGGCGTTCAGCTTGTCGATCTTGGAGACGGCGTCGTCGAGGTCCTCGGAGAGGTGCGGCGCGCGGTCGGCGAGCGCCCGGGCCTGCTTCTGGAGCAGAGCGAGCTGCCCGTCGAGCTTCTTCAGGTCGCCGTTCTGGTCGGCGATCAGGGTGTTGAGGTCGTCGGCGATCGACGCCACGTCGGCGGCGGCCTCCTGGGCCTTCTTCAGATCGGCGCAGGCGGCGTCGGGCAGCACCGGGGCCGTGCAGCGCCGCTCGTAGACGTCGTGCAGGGTGTCCGAGGCCGCGTGGGCGCCGTCGGCGGCCGCCGGAGCCGTCTTCACCAGGACGCCGAGGTTGCGGCGGATCGCGCCCGCCGAGTCGGCGACCAGCCGGGCGGTGTCCCCGATGGTCTTCTCGTTGTCCGCGACGAACGGGCCCACCGTGTCCGCGATGCCGTCGACCCGGTCGGCCAGCGCCTGGGTGCCCTCGGCGACCTGCCGCGAGCCGTCCGCCAGGTCGCCCGCGCCCGAGTCGAGCTTCTTCAGGCCCCGGGCGAGCTCGGTGCTGCCGGTGCGGGCGTCCGCCAGCCCGTCGGCGAGGTCCTTCGAGCCCTGCTCGGCCTTGCCGATGCCGTGCTTGAGCCGGTCGGCGCCGTCGGCCGCCTTCACCGTCTGCCCGTGGATGTCGGAGAACGAGACGAAGATCCGGTCCAGGAAGGACCGCGACGCCTTCGTCGACGCCGCCGTGCGCACCTCGGCGAACACCGTCCGCGAGATCTGCCCGACGATGTAGTTGTTCGCGTCGTTCGTGCGCACCTGGAGCGCGCCCGTCTCGGGGGAGTCGCCCGAACTGGACGCGATACGACGGCTGAGGTCGGCGGGCATGGTCAGCGACAGGTAGTACGTGCCGTTCTCCACGCCCGCGCGTGCCTCGGCGGCGCTCACCTCGTGCCACTCGAACGTCCTGCTGTCGCGCAGCCCCTCGGTGAGGTCGTGGCCCGCGTCGATCCGCTTTCCGCCGACCCGGGTTCCCTCGTCCTCGTTCACCAGGGCCACGGGGACGCGGTCGAGCCGGCTGTACGGGTCCCAGAACGAGCACAGGTAGAGCGCGCCGTACAGCAGCGGCAGCAGCAGAAGCGCGATCAGGGCGGCGCAGGGGAGCTTGCCCCGGCGGAAGCGGCGGAGCTCAAGAGCGGCCAGTTTCGGCGAGCGCATCGGCCGCCTCCTTCTTCGCTTGGGGGTCGGTTCCGGGGCCGGCTTCCGGGCCGCTTTCCGGCCCGGACTCCGGTTCGGCTTCCGGGTCGGTTTCGGGATCCGTGCCGGGATCCGTGTCGGTGTCGGTCCCGGGGCCGGTCTCCGCGTCGGGGCCGGTCTCCGTGGTGGAGGCCGGCCGGGCGGAGACGGCCGTCGTGCCCTCGGGGGCCTCGCTGCACACCGCGACGACCGTGGTCCCGGCGTCGGCGAGGGACCTCAACAGTTCCCACACGTCGGCCCGTTCGGCCGCGGAGAGCTTGAGGTCGGTGTCGTCGACGCCCAGCAGGCGGGGCCGTCCGATCAGCGCCAGCGCGACGGACAGACGCAGCGCCTCCAGCCGCTCCAGGTCGCGTACGGCGGTGCGCGGGCCCTTGGGCAGGGTCGCCGGGTCCAGGCCCGCGGCGGCCAGCGCGGTGCCGACGCGCAGCCGCTCCTCGGCCGACCGCTCCGCCCGGGGGCGCAGCAGCCCGCGCAGGGAGTCCCCGAACCGCCGCTGGAGCAGCGCCCGTTCGTGCAGATGCTCGCCGACGGTCAGGGCGGGGTCGAGGTCCGTGACACCGGGCACGTTCGCCAGTGCCGCGAGCCGGCGCACCCCCGCCGACTGCTTCGGCAGCCGCACCCCGCCCACGGTCGCCGTGCCCCGTGTCGCCTTCATCCGCCCGGTGAGCGCGAGCAGCAGGCTGGTGCGGCCCGACCCGGACGGTCCCTCGATCGCGATCAGCGCGCCCGGCTCGGCCTCGACCGAGACCCCGCGGAACGCCCAGCCGCGGGGGCCCTCGAGCCCGAAGTCCCGGGCCGTGACGGCGGCGCCGTCCCCGGCTCCCCCCATGCCCATCCCGTTCATCCCCTATTTTTGAACTGACTGGTCAGTGCAAAAACTAACCCGAACCTTCGCTCGAAGCAAAAGCCCAGGTCGGAACGGATTGTCAGTGGCATACCGCACGATGGGCACATACGGCCACAGTGCCGTCACCAGACGACAGGAGGTTCGTCATGGCCAGCTCGAACGCAGCCGCCGCCCACCGGCGCCGCGCCACCGGCCCTGCCCCCTCACTGACCGGACCGGCGAGCGACGTGCACCCCGTGCTGCGCCGGACCACGGCCCCGCCCGCCGCCCTCGACCTGCTCGCCCAGGCCCGTGCCGGACTCGACGAGGCCGCCGTCCTGGAAACACCGAACGAGCGCTACGCGACGGCCCACCTCGCCGCCCTGCGCACCGCCGCCGCCGTGCTCGCCGCGCGCGGCCGCCCGGAGTCCAACCCCCGGCGCCGGCCCAGGATCCGCAGCGCCTGGGAAGTGCTCCCCGAGATCGCGCCCGAACTCACCGAGTGGAGCGCGCTGTTCGCCGCCGGGGCCCGGCGGCGCGCCCGGGCCGAGGCGGGCATCCAGGGGGCCGCCAGCCGCCGGGACGCCGACGACCTGATACGCGACGTGGCGATGTTCGTCCGCATCGTCGAACGGCTGCTGGTGCTCCAGCCGGTGCTTCCGCAGGCACGCCAGGACGCGGGATGACCGGCCCCGTACCGGCCGCGACGGACCCGCGGGCCGGGCCCCGGACCTCCCGCGCGGCGCGCTGCCGTCGGAGCCCGTGCGGGGCCCGGCCGGCATGCGGTCCGATGACCGGGGGAGGGGTCCGAGGCAATAGGGTGGACAACGCCTGAAGCCGTCCCGCCGCCCGCGCACCGGGCCGGGACGGCACCCCCGTTCGCTCCGCCGTACCAGAGGCGGTGCCGTGCCGAGGAGTCGACTGCCGTGCCGGACCCGATGCGCCCCCGTGCCTCCCTCCGTACCGCCGTGGTCTGGGAGGTTCTCCAGGACGCCCTCGACCGCAGGGTCAAGGCCACCGGGCGTGAGTCGCTGGACGTCCTCGACAGCGGAGGCGGCAGCGGCAACTTCGCCGTTCCCGTCGCCCGGCTCGGCCACCGGGTCACCGTCGTCGACCCCAGCCCCAACGCGCTGTTCGCGCTGGAGCGCCGCGCCGCCGAGGCCGGGGTCGCCGACCGGGTGCAGGGCGTCCAGGGCGACGTGCACGGACTGTTCGACGTGGTCGAGCGCGGCGGGTACGACGCCGTGCTCTGCCACGGCGTCCTGGAGTACGTGGAGGACCCCGCCGAGGGCGTGCGCAACGCGGTCGCCGCGCTGCGGACCGAGGGTGTCCTCAGCCTCCTCGCGGCCGGGCTCGGCGGCGCCGTGCTCGCGCGGGCCCTCGCCGGTCACTTCACGGAGGCCCGCCAGGCCCTGAGCGACCCGGACGGCCGCTGGGGAGCGGGCGACCCCGTGCCGCACCGCTTCACCGCCGAGCAGCTCACCGGGCTGGTCGAGGGCGCCGGTCTCAGGGTCGGCGCCGTGCACGGCGTGCGGATCTTCGCCGACCTCGTCCCCGGCGTGCTCGTCGACACCGAGCCCGGAGCCCTGGAGGCGCTGCTGAAGCTGGAGGAGGCCGCGGCCGAACTGCCGGCCTTCCACTCCGTGGCCACCCAGCTCCATGTGCTCGGTGAGACGCACGAGGCCGCCGAGGCCTGAGCGGTGCGTCGCTGATCAGGGGCTTGGCCGCAGATGGAGTACGCCACAGGCCCCCCGTTCGGGCGCTGTCCGCCGTATGATCGAGGCAGACCACCCGGCATGACGGGGCGGCCGCCGGGGAATGGAAGCCTCAGCGAGCCCGAACGTTCATGCCGGATTCTGGTTGGCCAATTGGTGTAGAGGGGCGGGTTTCACGGGGGCGATTCCCTGCCTATCCTGAAGGGACCCCCCGGGTCGCCCCGGCGACTGCACGATGAGGAGGACTCCGTGCCGCTCTCGGAGCACGAGCAGCGCATGCTCGAGCAGATGGAGCGAGCGCTGTACGCCGAAGATCCCAAGTTCGCGTCGGCGCTTGAGGGAAGCGGGCTGCGTACGTACACCCGGCGGCGGGTCTACCAGGCGGTCGCGGGCTTCCTCGTAGGTATTGCGCTCCTCATGGCCGGAATGGTCGCCAAGCAGGTGTGGCTCAGCGTGGTGGGCTTCCTCGTCATGCTGGGGTGCGCGGTGCTCGCCGTGACCGGCTGGCGCAAGGCACCCAAGCCAGGCGAACAGCCTGCCGGGGCCGGGCAGCAGCCGCGCCGTCAGACACGAGCCAAGCGGTCCATGATGGATCGCATCGAACAGCGCTGGCAGCGGCGTCGTGACGAGCAGGGCCACTGAGGTTCCGAAAGCTCCCCGAGCATGACCGAGGGGGGGGGCCACCCCCGGGGGTCAACCCCCCGGGGATGCGACCCCCCCGGTTTGCCCGGGCGGGCGGTCCCGCCCCCGGGGGGGGGCCGGGGCGCCGGTGGCGCCCTGTGGTGCCGGGGCG
>NZ_JBEOWS010000003.1:0-74035 GCF_040296125.1 Streptomyces sp. NPDC002265
CCGATCGGCCGGAGACGGGGTATCAACATATCTGGCGTTGATTTTTGGCACGCTGTTGAGTTCTCAAGGAACGGACGCTTCCTTTGTACTCACCCTCTCGGGCTTTCCTCCGGGCTTTTTCCCTTCGGTCTTGCGTTTCCGACTCTATCAGACCGTTTCGCGATCCGATTTCCTCGGTGCTTTCCAGGTTTCCGCTCTCGCGTTTCCCTTTCCGGCGGTTCCGACTTTATCAGAAGTTTCGGGCCGTTTGTTTCGGCCATCCATTCCGAGTGAATCGGGGCTTCCCGGAATCAATGTTCCAAGGAGCAGGAAGACTACTCACCGTTGCCGACCGGATCAGGTCCAGTTCCAGGCAACTGCTCAAATCTACCTCCCCACGCGAGCTGCGTCAACAGCTCTTGCGGGGCGAAGAAGAGATTAACAGCTCTGGAGGAGTGTTCGCACATCAGGCGGCCGTCGGCACGGACGCGCTGCGCTCGGCCTCCTCGATGTCGCCCGTCTCCCCGGCACGGGCGGCACGGCCGCCCAGGATGTACACGTACGCGAGAAAGGCCAGCTCAGCGGCTACGCCGATGCCTATGCGGGCCCAGGTCGGCAGGCCCGAGGGCGTGACGAAGCCTTCGATCGCGCCGGAGACGAAGAGGACCAGGGCGAGCCCGATCGCCATTCCCACTGCGGCGCGTCCCTCCTCCGCGAGGGCCGTGCGCCGGCTGCGCGGACCGGGGTCGACAAGGGTCCAGCCGAGGCGCAGACCGGTGCCGGCGGCGACGAAGACCGCCGTCAGTTCCAGCAGACCGTGCGGGAGGAGAAGGCCGAGGAACGTGTCCAGCCGTCCGGCGGAGGACATCAGGCCCAGGCCGACGCCGAGGTTCAGCATGTTCTCGAAGAGGATCCACAGGACGGGCAGGCCGAGGAAGACGCCGAGGACCAGGCACATCGCTGCGGCCTGGGCGTTGTTCGTCCAGACCTGGGCCGCGAACGCGGCGGCCGGATGGGACGAGTAGTACGTCTCGTACTCGCCCCCCGGGCGGGTGAGCTCGCGCAGTTCGCTGGGGGCCGCTATGGAGGACTGCACGTCGGGGCTGGTGCCGATCCACCAGGCGAGCAGTACCGCCACCACGGTGGACACCAGGGCGGTGGGCACCCACCAGTGCCGGGACCGGTAGACCGCGGCGGGAAAGCCCTGGGTCAGGAAGCGGGTGACGTCACGCCACGACGCGGTGCGGGTGCCGGCCACCGCACCACGCGCGCGTGCCACCAGCTGGCTGAGCCGGCCGGTCAGCTGTGGATCAGGAGCGCTGGACTGGATCAGCGAGAGGTGGGTGGCGGTGCGCTGGTAGAGGACGACGAGTTCGTCGACCTCGGCTCCGGTCAGCCGGCGCCGACGCTTCAGCAGGGTGTCCAGGCGGTCCCACTCGGCTCGGTGGGCGGAGACGAAGACGTCGAGGTCCATCGGTTTTGCCTGCTCCTGAGCTGTTCGTCGGCGGCTCGTCGTGGTGTCGGCTTTTCGTACTGCGGCGCGATGCGCCCTCAGCTTGGCAGACTGACCGTTCTCGGGGCAGGTCAGGGAAGGGACGGCGGACGTGAGTGAGCTGGTGACGGGCGAGGCGGTGGCTCTGGAGCTACGCCCGGCGAGGCTGCCCAGCAGGACTTTGGCCATCTTGCTCGACGTGGCCGTCGCCGTGGTCGTCTACGTCGCGGTGATGGTGGTCCTGGTGCTGTCCACGGCTTCCCTGGACGAGGCCGCGCAGATCGCGGTGTCGATCGCGGCGTTCCTTCTCGTGCTGGTCGGCGGGCCGATCGCGGTGGAGACGCTCAGCCACGGGCGTTCGCTCGGGAAGATGGCGGTCGGGCTGCGCGTGGTCCGCGACGACGGCGGGCCGATCCGGTTCCGGCACGCGCTGGTCCGGGGTGCGGTCGGTGTGGTCGAGATTCTGCTGACGCTCGGGGTGGTGGCCGTCATCGCCTCGCTCGTGTCGGCGCGGGGACGACGGATCGGGGACGTGTTCGCCGGGACTCTGGTCGTACGCGAGCGGGTGCCCGCGGCGCAGACCGGCTTCGTGCCGCCGCCTCCGCCCTGGCTCGTCGGACGCTTCTCCGGGCTTGATCTGTCCTCGGTACCCGATGATCTGTGGCTCGCGATCCGGCAGTACCTGACCCGGATGCGGCAGTTGGACCCGCAGGTCGGCTGGGCCATGGCGGCGCGGCTCGCCACGGATCTCGCGGACCGTACGGGGACTCCCGTGCCGCACGGAGTGGTGCCGGCCGCCTATCTGGCGGCGGTGGTGCAGGAACGGCAGGCCCGGGAGGCCCGACGGGCCTTCGGGAACGGGACGTCGGCCACCGCACCCGCCGGCGGGGTGCCGGTCGCGTACGGCCCGTATGCCTCCCCTGTGTCCCCCGCCGTGTACCCCGCCCCGGCTCCTGCCGCCGACGTGGTTCCGGTCCCCGCCGCTGACTCCCCCGCGCCTTCCGCGCCGCTGCCCGCGCCGCACGGTACGGCGGGCGGGTCCACTGTGCCGGGGGACGCGCCGTCGGACTCCTCGGGGACCACGCCGCCCGACCGCCCCTCGTCCGGGTTCGCGCCGCCCGCGTGATCTCCGCGGGCCGCCGGCTCGGCAGCGTTGCCCGTCCGTCGCTCACCGGCCGTTCCGGCCGGTCCCGGCGGTCCGGGCGGTTCCGGCGGTCCGGGCGGTTCCGGCGGTCTGTGGTGCCTCGCCTCAGGCGAACACCGACGGCGGCGATTCCAGGTCCTCAAGCTCGATCCCCGGAGCCGCGAGCACCACGTCGCCGGCGAGGTGCACGGTGTGCCGCTCACCCGTGTCCAGGGCTGTGACCTGGTACTCGTCCACGGTCAGAGGCCCATTGTCAGTGGCGTGTGTTTCTCTCTTCACCAAGGCCCAGGACTGGTCCACGGTGCGCGGGGCGAGGACCGGGTCGGTGAAGGCGACCAGGCGTACCCGGGTCGCGGAGGCGGAGGGGGTGAGGCGCAGCAGCCGGGCGGTGGCGACGAGGAACGCGGGGGACGTGCCGGTGAAGGCGTGTGCCGGGACATTGCCTTCGGCGGCATGGGCGCCGGTGGGGTCCGTACGGACCCAGGTGACGCCGTCCAGGGCGGCGCCGCGGACCTGCCAGCCCCTCGCGTGGAGTTCGAGTCGGATGGGGCGGCCCAGCTCGTCGAGGGCGAGGTCGACCGAGCCGGTGTGCTCGCCCGAGGCGGAGGTCAGCTGGGAGACGTAGCGCCAGCCGGAGGGGCCGGGGGCGCACTGGAAGTGCTCTTGTGCGAGGGGGGTGTGATCGTGCGGATCGTGGAGCGAATAACGGCCGCGGGGCATGGGGGTCCTGAGTCTTGACGGGCTGGCCGGAGCGTCGTGACGGGTGGTTCCGGCTGGGGGCACCAATGGGGCAGGCCCCCGACACGGGGGTGCGGGGGCCTGTCTCGGAGGTGCTGGGGTCCGCTGCGGAGGAGCGCGCCGGGTTCGTGGACGCGCTCACCGCGGGCGGGCGGGGCTCAGTAGCGGTAGTGGTCCGACTTGTAGGGGCCCTCGACCTCGACGCCGATGTACGCCGCCTGCTCCGGGCGCAGCGTCGTCAGCTTGACGCCGAGCGCGTCCAGGTGGAGCCGGGCGACCTTCTCGTCGAGGTGCTTGGGCAGCGTGTAGACGCCGATCGGGTACTCCGACTGCTTGGCGAACAGCTCGATCTGGGCCAGTGTCTGGTCCGCGAAGGAGTTCGACATGACGAAGGAGGGGTGACCGGTGGCGTTGCCCAGGTTCAGCAGACGCCCCTCCGACAGCACGATGATGACCTTGCCGTCGGGGAACTTCCAGGTGTGGACCTGCGGCTTGACCTCGTCCTTGACGATGCCGGGGATCTTGGCGAGGCCGGCCATGTCGATCTCGTTGTCGAAGTGACCGATGTTGCCGACGATCGCCTGGTGCTTCATCTTGGCCATGTCCGCGGCCATGATGATGTCCTTGTTGCCCGTCGTGGTGATGAAGATGTCGGCCTTGTCGATGACCTCGTCGAGGGTCGTGACCTGGTAGCCGTCCATCGCCGCCTGAAGGGCGCAGATCGGGTCGATCTCGGTGATGATCACGCGGGCGCCCTGGCCGCGCAGGGACTCCGCGCAGCCCTTGCCCACGTCGCCGTAACCGCAGACGACAGCGGTCTTGCCGCCGATCAGGGTGTCGGTGGCGCGGTTGATGCCGTCGATCAGGGAGTGCCGGCAGCCGTACTTGTTGTCGAACTTCGACTTCGTCACCGCGTCGTTCACGTTGATCGCGGGGAACAGCAGGACGCCGTCGCGCTGCATCTCGTACAGGCGGTGGACGCCCGTCGTGGTCTCCTCGGTCACGCCGCGGATCTCCGAGGCGAGCTGGGTCCACTTCTGGGAGCCGTCGCTGATCGTGCGGTTCAGCAGTTCGAGGATGACGCGGTGCTCGTCGGACTCGGCGGTGTCGGGCGAGGGGACCTTGCCGTCCTTCTCGTACTCGACGCCCTTGTGGACGAGGAGGGTGGCGTCACCGCCGTCGTCCAGGATCATGTTCGGGCCGCCGGTGGGGCTGTTCGGCCAGGTCAGCGCCTGCTCGGTGCACCACCAGTACTCCTCCAGGGTCTCGCCCTTCCAGGCGAAGACCGGGACGCCCTGCGGGTTGTCGGGCGTGCCGTTCGGGCCGACGGCGATGGCCGCGGCCGCGTGGTCCTGGGTGGAGAAGATGTTGCAGGAGGCCCAGCGGACCTCGGCGCCGAGGGCGACCAGGGTCTCGATGAGGACGGCGGTCTGCACCGTCATGTGCAGGGAGCCGGTGACGCGGGCGCCCGCGAGGGGCTGCGTCTCGGCGTACTCCTTGCGGATCGACATCAGGCCGGGCATCTCGTGCTCGGCGAGGGTGATCTCCTTGCGGCCGAACTCGGCCAGGGAGAGGTCGGCGACCTTGAAGTCCTGTCGGTTGTCGACAGTCGTCATTGCGGGCTGCTCCTCGGTATCGGGGCGAGGTGGATAGGGCTGTTCTGCGCGGCGGCGGACACAGGGGTGCCCGAAAGGGGCACAGCCATGCCGGCGTGTGCGCAGCGCAGTCCGTCCGTCGGAGGCCCTCTCTCCCTCGGCCGGTCCACACCGGGACCGCCCGACCGCCATCAGCAGCGACGTCTGACTTCACCCCAAGCTACACCGGCGGGCCCGCCCGCCCCAGTCCGTCTCGGGACGCACCTGGCCGATCTCGGCCGCAGCAGGGGGGCTTGTCCGGCCCGAGCGGGGGTGGGCCGGAGGTCGCCGCCCTGGTCGGGCGGTGTGGGCGGCGGTGCCGGTACCGCCGCCGTGGCCCGCGCTGCTCCGACGACGGAGCAGGATGTCGGCCGGGATCAGTGGCCGGATGTGTCCGGGGTCGGGCCGCCGGGCGTCGCAGCGGGGTTCGGGCCCTTGGCGGCCTGGGCCTCGCTGTAGATGTCCGGCTCCAGGTAGATCACGCGGGCGATCGGGACCGCCTCGCGGATGCGGGCCTCGGCGGCGTCGATGGCCTTCGCCACCTCGGTGGCCGTGTCGTCGTGCTGGACGGCGATCTTGGCGGCGACCAGCAGTTCCTCGGGGCCGAGGTGGAGCGTGCGCATGTGGATGACGCGGGTGACCGTGTGGCCGTCGACGATCGCGGCTTCGATCTTCCTGACGTCCTCGGTGCCCGCGGCCTCGCCGAGAAGCAGGGACTTGGTCTCGGCGGCGAGGACGAGGGCGATCAGGATGAGCAGGACACCGATGCAGACGGTGCCGATGCCGTCCCAGACGCCGTCGCCGGTGAGCAGGGAGAGGCCGACGCCGCCGAGGGCGAGGACCAGACCGATCAGGGCGCCGAAGTCCTCCAGGAGGACGACGGGCAGCTCGGGTGCCTTGGCGCGGCGGATGAACTGCGACCAGGACAGCGCCCCGCGCAGTTCGTTCGACTCCTTGATGGCGGTGCGGAAGGAGAAGCCCTCGGCGATGATCGCGAACACGAGCACGCCCACCGGCCAGTACCAGTGCTCGATCTCGTGCGGGTGCTGGATCTTCTCGTAGCCCTCGTAGACGGCGAACATGCCGCCGACCGTGAAGAGGACGATCGAGACGAGGAAGGCGTAGATGTAGCGCTCGCGGCCGTAGCCGAAGGGGTGCTGCGGGGTGGCCTCACGCTGTGCCTTCTTGCCGCCGACCAGCAGCAGGGCCTGGTTGCCGGAGTCGGCGAGCGAGTGCACGCCCTCGGCGAGCATCGAGGACGAGCCGCTGAACGCGAACGCCACGAACTTCGATGCCGCGATCGCGAGATTGGCCCCGAGTGCCGCCACGATCGCCTTGGTGCCGCCTGACGCGCTCATGTGTTCGCGTTGTCCCTTCGCCTTCGTGCGTACGCCGTCCGGGGCGCCGCCCGCGGGTGGCTTTGCCCGTCCTTTGCCGGTGGGACATTGTTGCAGCCCGGTCCGGCGCCGACACGGCAGGCCACCCGCGCAGGACGCTTCAGACGATCACGGTGGCCCTGAACACCGTGCCGACACCGGACACTTCGGCTTTTTCACCCGCCGGGACGAACACGGACTGCCCGGGGTGCAGCTCGTGTTCGCCCGCCCGTACGGTTCCGGCCGTGCAGAGCAGGATCTGCGGGGTCGTCCGCGTGAGATCGCGGGCGGGGCCGCCGTCGGCGAGGACGTACCGGGACAGCCGGAACTCGTCGATGGGGGTCTCGTAGACCTCCTCGCCGTCGGGCGAGGCCTCCGGGCGCAGTACGCCGGGGTCGGCGGCCTCGAAGCGCACGACGCGCAGCAGTTCGGGGACGTCCACGTGCTTGGGGGTCAGCCCGCAGCGCAGGACGTTGTCGGAGTTGGCCATGATCTCGACACCGAGGCCGCCGAAGTACGCGTGCGGGACGCCGGCGCCGAGGAAGAGGGCCTCGCCGGGCTGGAGTCTGACGTGGTTGAGCAGCAGCGCGGCGATGACACCGGGATCGCCCGGGTAGTGGTGGGCGAGGCCCGCGTACGGGGCGTAGTCGCCGCCGAGACGGTCGCAGGCGGCTGCGGTCTCGGCGACCGTGTGGGCCATCTGCTCGCGGTCGGCGGTGAGGATCGCGGTCAGCACCTCGCGCAGGGCCGCTTCCTCGGGATGGGCGTGCAGCAGATCGACGTACGGCTTGAGGGAGTCCACGCCGAGGCCGTCGAGCAGCTCGGCGGCCCGGAGCGGTTCACGGAAGCCGCACACCCCGTCGAACTCGGTGAGAGCACAGATCAGTTCGGGCTTGTGGTTGGCGTCCTTGTAGTTGCGGTGGGCGGCGTCGACGGGTACGCCGTCGCCTTCCTCCCGGGCGTAGCCCTCCTTCGCCTGCGCCAGGTCGGGGTGGACCTGGAGGGAGAGGGGCGCGCCGGCCGCGAGGAGCTTGAGGAGGAAGGGGAGGCGGGGGCCGAACCGGGCCACCGCCGCAGCACCGAGTTCCTTCTCGGGGTCGGCGTCGACCACCTCGACCAGGGTGCCGCGGTCCGTGCGCGAGGGTGCGCCGGGGTGGGCACCCATCCACATCTCCGCCTGCGGCTCACCGGTCGGTTCGACGCCCAGCAGGGTCGGGATGGCGGTGACGGAACCCCAGGCGTAGGGGCGGACGGTGTTGTCGAGGCGGTCCATGCTGAGTTTCAGTCTCCGTGGGTACGCGGCGCGGCGAGCGCCGGCCGGAAGGTGCGGACCAAGGATCAGGCACCGGAAGCGAGCGCCAGGTAAACGGCGGCGAAATCGGTGATGGCGATCAGTTCCGCGAGGGTCTCCAGTTCGCCGCCGGTCTCCGGCTCCAGTTCACTGATCGGCGTGTCGTGACTGAGGACCAGGTCACGGGCGGAGGGCGCGGCGGTCAGGCCGCCGGTGGGGCGGTCGCGCAGCAGCACCACGCGCGCGTGGAAGGCGGGCGGTTCCTCCACCCGGTCGCGGAAGAAGTCGTCCGGGTCGGCGCTGGCGGCGAGCGGGCCGGCCAGCAGGGCGCTGTGCGCGGCGAGCGCCTCGGGCAGTTCGCCCACGAGGGCGGGGCGGCCCGCGAGTTCGGCGAGGGCCGCGGAGAAGCGGCGGCCGGCCGGGCCGGCCGAGACGCCCTCGGTCCAGATCACCGGCAGGGAGTCGGCGAGTTCGGCGGCCAGGGTCTTGGCGGGGTTGCTGTAGGTCGCGATGGCGGGACCGCAGCGTTCGGCGATGTGGTCGAGACGGTCGGCGACCTTCTCGACGGCGTCGGGCGGAGCGGTGAGCAGACCGACGCGGTCCAGGAGGGCCAGCAGCGGGGTGAGCAGCGCCCAGAAGACCCCGGGCGCGGAGGCGGTGAGGGGTGGTTCGTCGCCCTCGTCGTACGGGGCGGTCGCCATCGGTACGAAGAGACCGTGGGCGCCGGCCACTGCCTCGACGAGCGGGGTTCCGGCGGGGGCCACCGCGACGACGGAGCAGCCCCGGCGGTAGGCCTGGTCGGCGAGGAGGGAGAGGGACGGCTCGGTGCCGTCGGGGGTGGCGATCAGCAGCAGGTCCACCGAGCCTGCCCAGCCGGGGAGTTCCCAGCGCAGGGCGCCGGACGCCGGGGCGACGCCGGTGGGGGCCAGCCGGGTGACCGGGCTGCCGGCGCCGGCGAGGGTGCCGAGCAGGTCGGCGGCACAGGTGGCGGCGGCACCGGGGCCCGCGATGAGGACGGCGCGTGGGCGGCCGTCGGGCTTGAGGTCGTGGACGCCCGCCTCGGCGGCGTGCCGGGCGGCCGTGCGCACCCGGGCGCCCGCCTCGGCGGCGCCGCGCAGAAGGGCGCGGCGGTCGGCCGCGGCGAGGGCCTCCGGTGCGTCGAGCAGCGATTCGTCGAGCATGGGTGGCAGTCTCCGATCCCCGGTCGTCGTTACGCGGGGCGGCGGGCCTCGTCGACGAGGAGGACGGGGATGCCGTCCCGGACGGGGTAGGCCAGACCGCAGTCCTGGCCGGTGCAGACCAGTTCGTCGTCCTGCTCCGTGATCGGCGCGTGGCAGGCCGGGCAGGCGAGGATCTCCAGGAGGCCGGCTTCGAGCGGCATGGGCGGTCCCTTCGGCGGGTGCGTGCGCGGTATGCGCGCGCGTGTGCGGATGTGCCTGGTCAGGGTACCGCCGGTGGGGGCGGGGTGTTGGGGGTCGGGCGGGCGGCCACGGAAGGCCGGGCAGGACGGCCGCACAGGGGCGGGCGGTACGACGAGAGCCGGGCGGCAGGGCCACGCGGAGGCGTGCGGCAGGCCGCTGAGGTCAGGCGGGGTGGGGTGGAGTGGTGCCGTGCGCCGACGGGGCGGAGTGGTGCCCTGCGCCGACGGGGCGGAATGGTGCCCTGCGCCGACGGGGCAAAGTGGTGCCGTCGGCCGACAGGTGGACCGGTCACGCGCACCGAAACGCGGGCCGGTGACTCGGGGTCAGTGGATCGGGGTCAGTGGCGGAGGTCGGTGAGCGCACGTCGGTGAGCGCACGTCGGCGGACGGACGTCGATGAGCCCACGTCGGTGAGGCGACGTCGACCGACCGACGTCGGCGAGCGCACGTCGACGAGCGGACGTCGACGAGCGGACGTCGGCGGACGGACGTCGATGAGCCCACGTCGGTGAGGCGACGTCGACCGACCGACGTCGGCGAGCGCAGGTCGGCGGACGGACGTCGGCGGACGGACGTCGGTGAGCGGCGGGACTGTAACGGGCGTGGACTGCCGTGGGAGCCGGCCCGTCGCTCGCCCCGCCGTTCCGTGGCGTACGCGTGGCGGTCAGGCGCGGATGATCGCCAGGACCTCGTCGCGCACCGTCGCCATCGTCGCCGCGTCCCGTGCCTCCGCGTTGAGGCGCAGCAGCGGTTCGGTGTTGGAGGGACGGACGTTGAACCACCAGTCGGAGGTGCTGACTGTCAGACCGTCGAGGTCGTCGAGGGTGACGTCCTCGCGGCTGCCGTACGCCGCCCGGATCGCGGCGATGCGGTCGGCCTGGTCGGCGACGGTGGAGTTGATCTCGCCGGAGCCGGTGTAGCGGTCGTACTGCGCCACCAGGCCCGACAGGGGGCCCTCCTGGCCGCCGAGGGCCGCCAGGACGTGCAGGGCGGCCAGCATGCCGGTGTCGGCGTTCCAGAAGTCCTTGAAGTAGTAGTGGGCGGAGTGCTCGCCGCCGAAGATCGCGCCCGAGTTCGCCATCTCGGCCTTGATGAACGAGTGGCCGACCCGGGTGCGGACCGGGGTGCCGCCGTTCTCCTTCACCACCTCGGGGACTGTCCAGGACGTGATGAGGTTGTGGATGACGACGCCCTTGCCGCCGTTCCTGGCCAGCTCGCGCGCGGCGACCAGGGCGGTGATCGCGGACGGCGAGACCGGGTCGCCGTGCTCGTCGACCACGAAGCAGCGGTCCGCGTCCCCGTCGAAGGCGAGGCCGAGGTCGGCGCCCTCCTCGCGAACCCGCTTCTGGAGGTCCACGATGTTCGCCGGGTCCAGCGGGTTCGCCTCGTGGTTGGGGAAGGAGCCGTCCAGTTCGAAGTACATGGGGACGACGGTCAGGGGCAGACCGGCGAGGACGGTGGGCACGGTGTGGCCGCCCATGCCGTTGCCCGCGTCGACGACGACCTTCAGGGGGCGGATCGAGGTCAGGTCGACGAGGGAACGCAGGTGGGCCGCGTAATCCTCCAACGTCTCGCGCCGGGTGACGGTTCCCGGCGTCGCGGCCGGCGCGGGGGCGCCCGACTCCGACCAGCGCTCAGCCAGTTCGCGGATCTCCGTCAGCCCGGTGTCCTGGCCCACGGGCGCCGCGCCCGCGCGGCACATCTTGATGCCGTTGTAGCGGGCCGGATTGTGCGACGCCGTGAACATCGCGCCCGGAAGACCGAGCGAGCCCGAGGCGTAGTACAGCTGGTCCGTCGAGCAGAGACCGATCTCGGTGACGTCGGCGCCACGGGCCGCCGCACCCCGCGCGAAGGCACGGGACAGGCCGGGCGACGACGGCCGCATGTCGTGGCCGGTCACGATCGCGTCCGCGCCCGTCACCTGGACGAAGGCGGCCCCGAACAGCTCGGCCAGCGTCTCGTCCCACTGGTCCGGGACCACCCCGCGCACGTCGTACGCCTTCACGATCTGTGACAGATCAGCAGCCACGGCCAACCCTTCTGAAAGTCCTGTCGGTCGCCCCAAACTACCCGCACGGGCCGACACCGCAGGGTGTGGACGCATAGTGGACGCGAAGTGGACCTCCGGCCGTAACGTCAGGTCGGATGACGTCGGGTCAGGTCGGGATCCGGTCGGGTCGGGTCAGTTGTCCGGGGAGCGCAGCACCCGCAGATGGCCACGGCGCGCGACCTCCATCGGGTCGGCCGCACGGGCCCCGCCGCCACCGGCCGCCCGCTCCTGGGGACGGGCCGCCTCGCGCACCGCGTTGGCGAGCGCTTCCAGGTCGTCGCCGCTGGGCCGGGCCGGTGCCGAGGCGTCCAGAAGCCTGACGACCTCCCAGCCGCGCGGGGCGGTGAGGCGCTCGGAGTGCTCGGCGCACAGGTCGTAGCAGTGGGGTTCGGCGTAGGTGGCGAGCGGGCCGAGAACCGCGGTCGAGTCGGCGTAGACGTACGTCAGCGTCGCAACGGCGGGTCGGCCGCAGGCGGTGCGCGAACAGCGACGTACAGGGCTCACGACGTTGGACGGTACCGCACTCTTGAGCGGGCCGCGACGACTCTCCCCCAGGTCACCCCACCGTGTCGTGTCGTGAAACGCTCCCCGCGCCCCTCCGGACACCCCCTGCCGACCTGCGTCGACCCCCGATTTCAGGGCCTTGGGCAGGCCCTCATCCGGTCACGACTCAGTACAAACACCGTCAATTGTCTTGAGATCGACGATCGCGAAGGGGTACGGAAACGAGCCGGACCTTGGCTGGAATGGTCATCCCGAAACATGCCGTGCGGATGGGCCGGATGTCGCGCGGGGGCCGGGCGGGCGGTCCCCGCGGGGTCTACGCTTCAGCGGTGATGGACAACGCCGTACCGCCCCCCGCCGCCGGCCCCGGGCCGCGCCGCCGTGATCGCCACGGGCGTGGCATCCGCGGCCCGATCGCGCCGCCGCAGGTGCCGCTCGCCGCGAGCCGGGCCGAGGTCTTCGCGGATCTGGTGCAGGACTCGGTGGAGCGCCTGGAGCGGCACTGGCCCCAGCTCGCGGACATCGACTTCCTCGTGCTGGAGGTGCCTCGGCTGGACGGGCCGGGCGAACCCTGGAACGACGAGGCGGTGCCGCTGGGCGGGACGATCCCCGCGCGCGAGGGCCGCCCGGCGCGGGTCGTGGTGTACCGGCGCCCGGTCGAGATCCGCACGAAGGGGCGCGACGAGCGGGCGGCGCTGGTGCACGAGGTCGTCGTCGAGCAGGTCGCCGAGCTGCTGGGGCTGACGCCGGAGACGGTGGATCCGCGGTACGGGGAGGACTGAGCCGCCCCCCGGCCGGCCGGGGGGCGGGCCGCTCTACTGCTGGAGCACCGACAGGTCCTGGTCCGCCTCGGGCACCGCCACGGTCCCCCGGTCGTCCGGCAGGGTCTGCACCGTGAAGCCCGAGACGTCGTCCTTCGTCACCGCGAGCATGCGGGCCGCGTAGACCGGGCCGCCCGACACGGCCTCCACGGTCAGCGCGTACGTGCCCTTCAGGCCGCTCGGGACCGGCAGCTCGACGTCCTGGGTCGTGCCGCTCTTGATGGTGTACGTCTTGCTCTGCGCGGTGCCGCCGCCGCTGCCCGCGGACGCCGTGACCTTGACCTGCGCGGTGCCCTGGGGGGCGGTCAGGGACAGGGTGGTGCCCTTGGCGCTGTTGTCGGCGGCCGTCGCGCGCGTGCCGACCGGGCTCGTGGCGGGGATGAACGCCGTCTCCTGCCCGCTGCCCTTGCCGCGGACGACCCGCAGCGCGGCCACGACCGGTACGGACTGGCCGGTCGGCGTCAGGACCAGCGAGCCCGCCTCGCCGCGGGTGACGTCGGCGAGGTCGAGGGTGGTCGTCATCCGGGACTTCACGTGCAGCGTCTCGTGCCCGGCGGGGGTGATCAGGCCGGAGGGCGAGGCCAGCCGCACCTTCAGGTCGGCGTCGGCCTCCCCGGGGGTGAACACGACCAGGGTGACGTCGGTGGCGTCCTTGGGGATGCCGGGCAGGACGAGGCTGTCCGCCGGGTCGGCGGCCGCGGCCAGCCAGTCGCCGCCGAGCTTGTCGTCCAGGGCCTGCACGGTGGCGCCGATCCGCCCGCTGCGGGCGGTCACGTGCACGGTGAGGCCGTCCTGCTTCTCGCTGGTGAGGGTGGACAGCAGGATCGGCTCGCTGGAGTGCGGCTGGACCGTGATGCCGTCCGCGACGGTCGACTCCAGGGCGCCGTCCTTGCCGTAGAGCCCGATGTCGACGACGGCCGCGGAGTCGTCGGGGTTGGTCATGTGGAGGTAGTCGGTGCGGTCGGCGAGGGTACTGACGCCGGGGAACCAGAATTCCGTGTCCGGGGGCGTGCAGCTGACGCCCAGCACGCCGCGGCCGCTGCCGACGGCGACCTGAGTGGTCTCCTGGACCGTCCAGCCGGGCGCGAACTTACCCTCGGCGGTGCCGAGGAGCCCCGGCGCGTCGCCGCCGGAGGTGTCCCCGACGGCAGGCGTGCCGGGCTCCTTGGGCGTCAGGACGGGCTTGGCGGCCTTCTTGGCGTCGGTCTTGGCGTCCTTGCCGTCGGCCTTGCTGTCCTTGCCGTCGCTCTTGGCGCTGCCGGTGCCGTCGGCCGACTCCTGCGTGGCGGACTGGAGTTCGGCCGTCCCACTGCTGCCGGTGCCCTGGGTGACGGGCGTGAAGGACGTGTACGACGTGTCGGCGATGTCGGAGGTGCTGGGCGCCGGGCAGACCAGGCTGGTGCGCTCCACGGGCTGCTGGGCGGCCGCCTTGGCGGTGTCCGCGCCGACGGCGTCCGGCGGGTTGAGCGCGGCGAACCCGGTGACGGCGGCGAGCGCTGCCGTCCCGGCGATCAGGGACAGGGTGGTGCGGTTCACTGCTGACTCCCGTCGGGGCGCTCACTGCCGTTGCCGTGCGGCTGCGTCGGGTCGTACGTCATGTCGTAGCCAGGCGGATACGTCGGGTCGTACGCCTGCTCGTACGTCTCGTCGTACGTCTGGTCGTACGACGCCTGCCGGGCCTGGCCGCCGCCGTAGCCGTACGGGTCGTACTGGCCGCCCTGGCCGCCCTGGTACGGGTCGCCCTGGTAGGGATCGGCCTGGTACGCCGGGTCGTACGCGGCCGCCTGGTACTGCTGGGCGCCCTCGTACTGCCGCTCGTCGCCGTAGGGGTCGTACTCGGCGTCCTGGTAGCCCGCCGACCCGCCCTCCCAGTCCTGGCCGCGCTCGTCCTGGTCCATCGCGGTGTCGTACGACTGCTGCCGGGGGACCGTGACGGAGGTCTCCTCCTGACCGGGGGCCGGGAAGCCGTCCTCCTCGCCGAACTCGCCGGTCTCGGTGCCGAGATCGCCGTCGGCCTCGGCCTCAGCCTGGGCGCGCAGCCGGCGGGCACGGCGGCCCTCGCCGGAGGCGGCCTCGGCGGCGAACGCGGGCTCCTCGGGGAGGTCGTCGTCGATGTCCCGGCGCCGGCCCGGCAGGGCCAGCACGACGAGCACGACGGCCAGCGCGCCCTGGGCCCACATCCAGGCGGTGTGGGTGAACGGGTCGTCGTAGGTGACGTCCAGTTTCCCGCCGGAGGAGGGGAGTTCGAAGCCCTGGGCCCAGCCGTCGACGGTGGTGCGGGTGAGCGGCTTGCCGTCCAGGGTGGCGGTCCAGCCGTCGGCCGCGGAGTCGGCCAGCCGCAGGACCCGGCCGTCGGCACCGGACGGCAGGGTGGTGTGGATCTCGACCGGTCCGGCGGCGACCGGCGTCGGGGCGCCCGAGCCGGACTTGGCGACGACGGCGGCGCGGGAGACCTCCTGGTCGACCCGCCACAGCGCGCTGCCGTTCTGCTCGCTGAGCCGGGACAGGCCGGGAGTGGCGTCCAGGACGCGGGTGATCTGGCGGGGCGCGCCCTTGTGGACGAGGACGTAGCGCACGGCGAAGCCGCCGAGCTGGTCGGCCTGGTCGGCGCCGGAGCCGGCGACGAGGTTGGCTACGACCTTGTCGAGCTTGTCGTTCTCGCCCTGGGCCGCGGCGAGTTCGGCGTCGCCGAGGCGGGCGCCGGAGCCGCGGACCAGTACATAGCCGACGCGGGAGGTGGAGTCGCTGTCGAGGACCAGGGTGCGAGCCTGGTCACGGGTGCTGCCCTCCTCGGCGACGAACGCGGGCACCTGCACCGGGTCGCGCCGCTCCAGCGGGCCGTCGGCGCCGCCGATCATCCAGCCGGCGGCCACGAGCAGCGGGCCCGCGGCCGAGGCGAAGACGATCAGCGCGGCCACCGGCTGCCGCCAGCCGAAGCTCATCTCGGCCACCCGTGCGCGTGCCCCGTCCGCGCCGAGCACCGCGGCCGACAGCAGGGCGAGACCGTAGACGAGGGTGGCCGGGCCGGCCCAGGTGGAGCCGTTGGACAGGACCGCGAAGACGAGGCCCACCAGGGCGACCGCCCAGGCCTTCCAGATGCCGGACCGGCGCTCGGAGCGGACCAGGGCGGCCAGTGCCGCCAGCACGATGCCGATGAGCATCAGCCCGTTGACCGTGCCGGGACCGCCCGGGCTGGCGCCGAGCAGGTCGAGGGCGGAGGCGGCCGAGGGGCCGTAGTCGAGTCCGGCCTCCTGGAAGAAGCCGAACGGCAGCAGGGACAGCGACCAGGGGGCGAGGACCAGCAGGGGCGTGCCCAGCTGGACCAGGAGGCGCAGGGCGTGGGCGGGGAGGTCGCCGCGGCGCACCACCAGTACCGCGACGCCGAGGACCAGCGCGATCGGCCACACGATCGGGGTGAACGCGGTGGTGATCGTCAGCAGCAGTGCGTACGCCCAGGTCGCGCGCCAGCTGCCGCGGGCGCCTGAGGCGCTCGCCAGGCCGCCGGCCGCGACGCCCGCGCGGGCGATGAGCGGCAGCAGCACGGCCAGGACGGCGGTGCCGATGCGGCCGCCCGCGAGCGCGCCGGTGGCGGCGGGCAGGAAGGCGTAGACGACGGCCGCCCAGGCGCGCAGCAGGCTCGACTCGACGAGCGGGCGGGAGGCGAAGTAGGCGGTGAAGCCGGCCAGCGGCACCGAGCAGACCAGCAGGACCGTGACGGCGAGTCCGGTCGAGCCGAGCAGGAGCGAGGCGAGCGTCGCCACGATCGCCAGGTACGGCGGTGCGGACGGGGTGCCGCCCGCGCCCACCGGATGCCAGGCGTCCAGATAGCGCGACCACAGCTCGCCCGCGTCGGGCGGGGCGGGCAGCAGGGCGCCGCCCGCCAGCGCGCCGGAGCCGAGGAGTCCGCGGCAGGCGACCAGGGAGACGAGCAGCAGCACCAGGAAGAGCACCGGGCCGGGCTTGCGGGCGATGCGCTTGAGCCGGGCGAACTGCTCGATCTCCAGGAAGTCGGCGTCGTCGCCGCCGGGGCCGGACTCGACGGCCCCGCCGTGCCGTCCCGCGCCGGAGACGGCGTCGGGGTCGGAGCCGCTGAAGAAGTTGCCTGCGGCCTGTTCCACGGTGGCCCGCACGGTCGCGCCGGGCGGCGGGAACAGCGGCCGCAGCTCGCCCTTGTCGACCAGTGGCCTGCCTCGCCTGCGCCGTCCGGCGATGATCCGCTCGGGCCGCAGCAGGGTGCCGAGGAGGCCGCGGATCTCGTCGACGGCCTGGCCGGGCACCTTGCCGACGAGGTAGGCGAGGGTGCGCACGAGCGTGCCGACGACGAGCCGGAGCAGCACCCAGGGCAGCACGGCCGTACGCGTGTTGACGAGCAGGGTGTAGACGGCACCCGCCTTGTCGACCTTGTGCGGGGAGGCCGTGGTGCGGCCCGCGCAGTCGACGGCGCGGCGCTCGCGGGAGGCCGCCTCGGCATGGCGGACGACCGCCTCCGGGGCGACGAGGACGCGGTGACCGGCGGCGTTGGCCCGCCAGCACAGGTCGACGTCGTCACGCATCAGGGGCAGCCGGCGGTCGAAGCCGCCGAGTTCCTCGAAGACGTCGCGCCGGATCAGCATGCCCGCGGTGGAGACGGACAGCACCGGCTGGATGTGGTCGTGCTGTCCCTGGTCCTGTTCCCGGCGGTCCAGGCCGGTCCAGCGGCGGCCGGAGTGGGCGATGGTGACGCCGACCTCCAGCAGCTGCCGGCGGTCGTACCAGCCGCGCAGCTTGGGGCCGACGACGGCCACGTCGTCGCGCCCCAGTTCGAGCTCGTTCTCCACGACGCGCAGCAGCTGGGCCAGGGCGTCGGGTTCAGGGGCGCAGTCGTCGTGCAGCAGCCACAGCCACTGGACGGGCTCTCCGTGGGGGAGCTCCGGCAGGTCGTAGTTGTCGTCGCGCCAGCTGCGCGTGACGGGGTCCCAGCCGCTGGGGCGCTTGAGGTACGGCAGCTCGTCCGGGGTGAGGACGGGGGCCGCGCGGTTGGCCTCCTCGACGGCCTGGCCGAAGCCGGTGCGCCGCGCGAGGTGCAGTACGCGGTCGTCGCCGAGGGCGTCGCCGACCAGCAGGGCGGACTCGTCCGCGCTGCCGGTGTCGGCCGCCACCGCGTACTGCACGGGGCGCTCCTGGCCGAGCAGCCCGGCGAGCGCGTCGGGCAGCCAGCGGGCACCGTCGTGCGCGACGAGGACCGCCGTCACGACGTGGCGCGGGAACTCAGGGGTGGCAGCGTCTTGTTGAGCTGCCATGTGGCTGTGCACGGACATCGAGGTACGGGCCCCGGTTCGGTGGACTGCGGTGGACGCCTGTGCCCACGGGGGACAGCGGTGCGTCTCGGACGAGCGACCACACTATCGGCTGGGCAGCACAGCGGCCCGCCGCCTGTGGACAAGCCACCCGCGACGGGCCCTTCGCTCCCTATGTGCCTGTTTGTGCTCTGTCCTCCGGGCTACGGCCTCGATGAACCGCTCGAGGTGCCGGGCCGTACCGGGCCGTAGTGATCCAAGTCGGGCTCGGGCTCAGACGGCGGCCTTCTTCAGCCGACGGCGCTCACGCTCGGACAGGCCGCCCCAGATGCCGAACCGCTCGTCGTTGGCGAGGGCGTACTCGAGGCACTCGGAACGAACCTCGCAGGCGAGGCAGACCTTCTTGGCCTCGCGGGTGGAGCCGCCCTTCTCGGGGAAGAAGGACTCGGGGTCGGTCTGGGCGCACAGCGCGCGCTCCTGCCAGCCGAGTTCCTCGTCCGCGTCGTCGACCAGCAGTTGCTGCACCAGCTCGGTCATGTGCGCCCCTCGTCTGTCTTTCGCGTCCCCGTGTCGTGGCCGTATCACCGATCTCGGCTGAACGACACGAGTGAAATTACAAGTGTGCTGCTCCGGGCGAGTCAAGCCGAGATCTGCTATTGGGCCCCTTATTCACTCTGCGGAACCAAGGTCACTCGGAAAGTGTTCAAATCGCCATAAACCTTGACCCGCAGACGAGCCCCGCGCGGACCTCCCGGTCCGGCACAGGACCCTGTACGAAGAAGGACGCCGAGATGTTCGATCTCGTTCCGACGCGCGCGACGAGGCCGGCGCGCCCGGTTGTGCGCCTTGTGTCCGGGTGGGCGTATGAACAAACCTTTCACCCGAGAGATGAACCGGATGAGGTGAAACATGTCCCACATATCGGGCGTCGGGTTGACAGTGAAGGTGTGAACCGCTGTCCTTGAGGGCATGCTCGCGAACTCGGCCCTCACCTCGACCCGCACCGCCGGGTCCCACGGTGCTGCCCGCGCTCGCTGTAGCTGTTGCTGTTGCAGCTGTTGAGCCCAACGCGCTCCGGCTGCCACTGAGTCCACCGCGACTCGGCTGCTTGTTCCCCTGCCCGCACCAGGGCACCCCTCTCGCCCGCGATCCGGGCGGACGGCACGCGACACCCAGCCAGCACCCCCCACTCTCGCCGAGGAACCACCGCACCCATGAACAGCGACAGCGACCTCCAGATCGCGGGCGACATCCTCGAAGTCCCGCACCTCCTCCAGCCGCCGCGCGAACACCCGGCCACCGTGGCCGACTTCGTCGGGCTCGCCCGCTCCATCGCCGCCGACCGCGCCCAGTGGTCCCACCTCGTCCGGTACGACGCCACCACGCGCTGGTACCACCGGCTGCGCACCGGCCCCGGCTACGAGGTGTGGCTGCTGTCCTGGGTCCCCGGACAGGGCAGCGGACTGCACGACCACGGCCCCTCCTCCGGCGTGATGACCGTCCTGGAGGGCACTCTCACCGAGCACACCGAGCGCGGCACGCGCGCGTTGGGAGCGGGCGACGGCCGCGGCCGGGAGCGGGTGTTCGCGCCGGGGTACGCGCACGAAGTGGTGAACGACACGCTGGAGCCCGCGGTCAGCCTGCACGTCTACTTCCCGGGCCTGACCGAGATGCCGATGCACACCGCGCAGTGCTCGGCACCGGCGACGCGCGGCCGACCGGACGCCGTACGCGCGTGACAGGTGCGGTTGTCGCGGTTGTCCACAACCGCCTGTCACGCTGCCGTTGCGGCCTGCGAGACTTGGCCCCATGCGCATTGTGGTTCTGGCAGGCGGCATCGGCGGTGCCCGGTTCCTGCGTGGTCTGAAGCAGGCCGCGCCGGACGCGGACATCACGGTCATCGGCAACACCGGGGACGACATCCACCTGTTCGGGCTGAAGGTCTGCCCGGACCTCGACACGGTGATGTACACGCTCGGCGGCGGCATCAACGAGGAGCAGGGCTGGGGACGGGCCGACGAGACGTTCCACCTGAAGGAGGAGCTCGCGGCGTACGGCGTGGGGCCGGAGTGGTTCGGGCTGGGCGACCGGGACTTCGCCACGCACATCGTGCGGACCCAGATGATCGGCGCCGGATATCCGCTCAGCGCGGTCACCGCGGCGCTGTGCGACCGCTGGAAGCCGGGTGTGCGGCTGATCCCGATGACGGACGACCGCGTCGAGACGCATGTGGCCGTCACCCTGCCCGAGGGCGACCCCGCCGCGGGCGCGGGCGAGCGCAGGGCCGTTCATTTCCAGGAGTACTGGGTGCGGTTGCGGGCCTCGGTGCCCGCGGAGGCGGTCGTGCCGGTCGGCGCCGAGCAGGCGAAGCCGGCGCCCGGGGTGCTGGAGGCGATCGAGCAGGCGGACGTCGTCCTGTTCCCGCCGTCCAACCCGGTCGTCTCGATCGGCACCATCCTCGCGGTGCCCGGCATCCGGGAGGCGATCGCCGACGCGGGGGTGCCGGTGGTGGGCCTGTCCCCCATCGTCGGGGACGCGCCCGTGCGCGGCATGGCCGACAAGGTGCTCGCCGCGGTCGGCGTGGAGTCCTCGGCCGCCGCGGTGGCCGAGCACTACGGTTCGGGTCTCCTCGACGGCTGGCTCGTCGACACCGTGGACGCGGGCGTGGTGGACCGGGTCCGGGCGGCCGGCATCCGCTGCCGCGCCGTCCCCCTGATGATGACCGGCCTCGACGCGACCGCGCAGATGGCCCGGGAGGCTCTGGACATGGCGGAGGAGGTGCGGGGAGCGTGAGCGACTTCTCCGCCGAGGGCCCCGCCGCGGCCGCCGACGGCTTCCGGGTCTGGGCCGTGCCCGGCATCCCCGAGGTGAGCGCGGGCGACGACCTCGCCAAGCTGATCGCCGCGGCCGAACCCGGGCTCGCCGACGGGGACGTGCTCCTCGTCACCTCGAAGATCGTGTCCAAGGCGGAGGGACGCGTCGTCGAGGCGGCCGACCGGGAAGCGGCGATCGACGCCGAGACCGTACGGGTCGTGGCACGCCGCGGCGCGCTGCGGATCGTCGAGAACCGGCAGGGTCTGGTGATGGCGGCCGCGGGCGTCGACGCCTCCAACACCCCTGCGGGCACGGTCCTGTTGCTGCCCGAGGACCCGGACGCCTCGGCCCGGTCGATACGGGACGGGCTGCGCGACATCCTCGGTGTCGAGGTCGGCGTCGTGATCACGGACACCTTCGGGCGCCCCTGGCGCGCGGGGCTCACGGACGTCGCCATCGGCGCCGCCGGGGTGCGCGTCCTCGACGACCTGCGCGGCGGCACGGACGGGTACGGCAATCCGCTCAGCGCCACCGTCGTGGCGACGGCGGACGAACTGGCCGCCGCCGGGGACCTGGTGAAGGGCAAGGCCGCCGGACTGCCGGTCGCCGTGGCGCGCGGGCTGTCGCACGTGCTGGCCCGGGACGCCGCCCAGGGAGCGCGGGCCATGGTGCGCGACGCGCGCGACGACATGTTCCGGCTCGGGACGTCGGAGGCGGTCCGCGAGGCGGTCACCCAGCGGCGTACGGTACGGGCCTTCACGGACGAGCCGGTCGACCCGGGCGCCGTACGGCGGGCGGTGGCCGCGGCCGTGACGGCACCCGCACCGCACCACACCACGCCGTGGCGGTTCGTGCTGCTGGAGTCCGAGCGGTCGCGGACCGCGCTGCTGGACGCCATGCGGGACGCCTGGATCGCCGACCTGCGGCGGGACGGCAAGAGCGAGGATTCCATCGCCAAGCGGGTGCGGCGCGGCGAGGTGCTGCGCGCCGCGCCGTACCTCGCCGTGCCGTGTCTCGTCATGGACGGCTCGCACACGTACGGGGACGCGCGCCGCGACGGGGCCGAGCGGGAGATGTTCGTGGTCGCGACCGGGGCCGGGGTGCAGAACTTCCTGGTCGCGCTGGCCGGGGAGCGGCTCGGGTCCGCGTGGGTGTCGTCGACGATGTTCTGCCGGGACGTGGTGCGCGAGGTGCTGGACCTGCCGGCGCACTGGGATCCGATGGGGGCGGTCGCCATCGGTCATCCGGCGGAGCTGCCGAGGCCTCGGCCGGAGCGGACCGCGGGGGCCTTCATCGAGGTGCGGTGATGCAGCCGTCCGAGCGCCTACTCTCGTAGGACACCGTCACCATCGGCTCTCGGCAGAGGGCCGCGGCTCCCGCAGAACATCTCCGGCATCCCTGGGATCCCATCCGTGTCAGGACGATTCGCTCCGCGCCCGACGCGTACGACCGTACGCGGCGGGCATGTCGTGGTGCCCGGGGGTGTTCCGCGGCCGGCTCCCGCGCCGGGGCGGGTGCGCACCTGGGTGCCGGACGGCCCGCTGGATCTGGGGCTGGTGCTGGGGCCGCTGCGGCGCGGCCCGGCGGACCCCACCTTCCGTACGACACCGGACGGGTCCGTGTGGCGGGCCAGCCTGACGCCTGCCGGGCCCGGGACGCTGCGGGTCGCCGCCCGCGGCACCGAGGTGCGCGGCGAGGCGTGGGGGCCCGGGGCCGAGTGGCTGCTGGACCGGCTGCCCGAGCTGCTCGGTGCCGCGGACGATCCCGCCGCCTTCGAGCCACGGCACCGGCTGGTCGCCGTCGCCCGGCACCGGCGACCCGGCCTGCGGCTGACCCGCACCGGACTGGTGCTGGAGTCGTTGATCCCGTCGGTCCTGGAGCAGAAGGTCACGACCGACGAGGCGTACCGGGCGTGGCGGCTGCTGGTGCGCAAGTTCGGGGAGCCGGCACCGGGTCCCGTGGACGGGCGGATGTTCGTGATGCCCGCGCCACGGACCTGGGCGCTCGTCCCGTCCTGGGAGTGGCACCGCGCCGGGGTCGACGACAAGCGGGCGTCGACGGTCCTGCGGGCCGTGCGGGTCGCGGCGCGGCTGGAGGAGGCGGCCGGGATGCAGCCCCTGGACGCCCAGGCCCGGCTGGAACTCGTACCGGGGATCGGGCCGTGGACGTCGGCGGAGACCGTGCAGCGCAGCCACGGGGCACCGGACGCGGTGACCGTGGGGGATCTGCATCTGCCGGGGATCGTGGGCTGGGCGCTCGCCGGGGACCGGCACGCGGACGACGCGGTGATGCTGAGGCTGCTGGAGCCGTACGCGGGGCAGCGGCACCGGGCGGCGCGGCTGATCCTGCTGGGCGGGAGGACTCCGGCGCGGCGTGCGCCGAAGATGCCTCGCTGGGACATCGGGCGGTTGTAGGGCGCGGTGCGGCGCGACGCGGCCGGTTGGCGGTGCGGCGAGGTCGGGCGGCGGTGCGGCGAGGTCGGGTGAGGTGCCCCGGGGCAGGCCGCACAGGGGGTCGGTGCCGAGGCCGGGTGGGGTGCGCTGCCCGGCGCCGACGGGGTGCCGCCCGCGCCCGCCCGTGCCGCCCCTGGCGGCACAGCCGCCCGCGGATTACGGAGCGCGGCACGGGTGCCTGCGGATTTCGGCTGGGGTGGGGCGCGGCCTGGTGGCGGCGCCCCCTGGGTGGTGGTGCTACTGGTCGGAGGAGAAACGCACCGAGCCCGCCGGGATACGGGCGTCGCACCAGACGCGCACGCCGTCACGGAGTTCGTTGTCGGCGCCGACCACCGCGCCGTCGCCGACCACCGCGCCGGTGAGGACGGTCCGTCGGCCGACGCGGGCCCGGGAGCCGATGAGCGAGTCGGTGATGACGGCGCCCGGTTCGATGACGGCACCCGACAGGATCGTGCTGCCGAACACCCGGACGCCCTCCGCGACGAACGCGCCCTCGCCCACCACCGTTCCGCCGGTCAGCTTGGCGTCCGGGGCGACCCTGGCCGTCGGCAGGACGAGACGGTCGCCGCAGCGGCCCGGGACCGCGGGAGAGGGGGCGCGGCCCAGCACCAGGTCCGCCGAGCCCCGTACGAAGGCCGCCGGGGTGCCGAGGTCGAGCCAGTACGTCGAGTCGACCAGGCCCTGGAGGTGGGCGCCGGCGGCGAGCAGCTGCGGGAAGGTCTCGCGTTCGACGGAGACCGGGCGCTCCCGCGGGATCGTGTCGATGACCGAGCGGCGGAAGACGTACGCCCCCGCGTTGATCTGGTCGGTGATGATCTCCTCGGGCGTCTGGGGCTTCTCCAGGAAGGCCAGGACCCTGCCGGTCGCGTCGGTGGGGACCAGGCCGTAGGCGCGCGGGTCCGTGACCTTCGTGAGGTGGAGGGAGACGTCGGCGCCGGTCGACTCGTGGGTGTCCACGAGCGCCCCGATGTCCAGGCCCGTGAGGATGTCGCCGTTGAAGACCAGGACCGGGTCGTCGGGGCCGGAGTGCAGCCGGGAGGCGACGTTGCGGATCGCGCCGCCCGTGCCGAGGGGCTCCTCCTCCGTGACGTACTCGATGTGCAGACCCAGTTCCGAGCCGTCGCCGAAGTGCGGTTCGAAGACCTCGGCCAGGTAGGACGTGGCGAGGACGATGTGGTCCACGCCCGCCGCTCTCGCTCTCGCCAGCTGGTGCGTGAGGAACGGCACCCCGGCCGCCGGGACCATGGGTTTGGGCGTGTGCACCGTGAGCGGGCGCAGCCTGGTTCCCTTGCCGCCGACCAGGAGGATCGCTTCTGTCACCTGTCGTCTCTGCTTCCTGCCGGGACCGGCCGAACTGTCTTTCGGCCGGCCAGTGTACGCAGACCGTCTCGTTGGCTTCTTCGGTTGCCGCGCGGTGTCCGCCCCTGGTTCCCGGCTGTCCCCCGACGGCGGTGAATGCGCCCCGCCGAACACGCTCCGGCCGTCAGCGCCCCTGATAGCGGGCCGCGTTCGTACGGGCCGTGCCGAGTTTGCCGTAGAGCTGCTGTCCTGGGCACTCCGTGGCGAACCCGTCCCGGTGGCCGGAGATCACGTTCAGTCGTACCTTCTTACCTTTTCGGTAGAGATTGCCACCGCCGGACGTCAGATATGTCTTTCCGCGCGGATTGGCACCGGAGAGACCCAGCTTCCACGCCGTCAGCCGGGCGATGGCCGTCACCGCCGCGGCGGCCGGTCTGGTGGTGCCGAACGTGCCCAGGACCGCGATCCCCATGCTGTCGGTGTTGAAACCGAGGGTGTGGGCACCCCGGACGGGCTTCGCCACTCCCCCGGCGCGCCCCTCGTAGATGTTTCCGCACTTGTCGACGAGGAAGTTGTAGCCGATGTCCCGCCAGCCCATGCTCTTGACGTGGTAGCGGTAGATACCGCGGATGAGCGACGGCGCCTGTGCACACGTGTACGTGTTGCCGGAGGCCGTGTGGTGCACGAAGGCGGCCTTGACCTTCGAGGAGTAGACGAACCCCTTCTCCCGCAGCCCCTCGCTCGCGCCCCAGCCGAGCCGGGTGACGATGCGCGGGCGCGGGCCGATGTACGGCGTCGCCCGCCGGCGCTGCGCCGGGTCGGCGGCCGGCAGGGTGCGCAGTTCGTCCACGGTCTGCCGCCGGGTCAGCGCGGGGATCACGGCGGCGCCGAGCGGGACCAGGTCGGCGTTGGCGGCGGACGCGGCGGCCGTGGCGGCGGTCAGCCGGACCCCGGCGCCCGATGTCCCGAGCGGGGTACGGAACTTCACGGCACCGGCGCGCGGCGCGGCCACCGGCGCGTGGCGCGGGCCGGGTCGCGCGGCGGGGACGGCCCGGCCCGGGTTCGCGCGCCCCGGGTCGACGAGTTCGAGGCGCAGCCCGGAGGGGAGCAGGGAACGGGAGCCGGCCGGGGGCAGCGCGCGCGGGCTGCGGCCGGCCCGCTGCGCGGAGGCCGGGCCGTGGGCGCCGCTCCCGGCGTGGACGCGCACCTCGACCGCGTCCGAATCGCCCACCCACAGGGGCGCGGTGGCGCCCCGCACCCGGCCCGAGGCGCGCTCGGCGGTGCCGGGGTCGGCGCCGTGGTCGCCGTTGTGCGTGTCGACGTCCCGCCAGCCGGACCAGGCGCGGGCACCGGCGGCGCGGGTGCGGACCTGGACCCGGGCGCGCAGTTCGACGTCCGGGTTGTCCCAGACGACGCCGACCAGGGAGAAGCGGTGCACGTTGCGGCGCGGCAGGCCCTGGTCCCTGGTCAGGGCGCCCGGGGTGCGGGTGGCGGAGCCCCGGTGGTCGGGGGCGAGGGGGACGAGGGGCAGCGACTGGGTGCTGCCGGGCAGGTCCGACGCGGCGGGGACGGCCGCGTCGCCGGTCGGGAGCGCGCTCGCGGACACCGCCATGGGTGCCGCGGCGGCGGGCGGGCTCAGCGGCAGGGCGAGGGCGGCCGCACAGGTGACACCGATCGAAGAAGCAAGCAATCCACGCATGCCGTCGATCCTGGACATAATCATATATATCTGTCCATCGGAGAACTGACGGACCGTCGGAACCGGTTCCGCCGAACCGGTGGCCCGCGACCGGCCCGCCGGTGGGAGCCCGCGGCGCCGCCCGCGTACGCTTGCGCGGGTGAATGCCACCGATCGCACCCCTGCCGACCTGCTGCGTTCCGCGCTCGCCGCGGATCCCGCGCGCCCCCTGGTGACCTTCTACGACGATGCCACCGGCGAACGCGTCGAACTGTCCGTGGCCACCTTCGCCAATTGGGTGGCCAAGACCGCCAACCTCCTCCAGGACGGACTGTCCGCGGAACCGGGCGACCGGGTCGCGCTGCTGCTGCCCGCGCACTGGCAGACGGCGGTGTGGCTGCTGGCGTGTTCGTCGGTGGGTGTCGTCGCCGACGTGTCGGGGGACCCGGCGCGGGCGGACTTCGTCGTGGCCGGACCCGGGCGGTTCGAGGCGGGGCTCGCGTGCCGCGGGGAGCGGTACGCGCTGTCGCTGGCACCGCTCGGCCGCCGCTTCCTGCCGGGCCCCCCTGAGGGCTACGCCGACTACGCGGTGGAGGTGCCGACCCATGGCGACCGGTTCACGCCGTACGTGCCCGTGGACCCGGAGGAGCCCGCGCTGATCGTGGCCGGTGCGGAGTTCACGGGCGCCGAGGTCGTGGAGCGGGCGCGGGGCGAGGCCGCCGGGCTGGGGTTCACCGGGCCCGGGGCCCGGCTGCTGTCGGGGCTGCCCTACGACACGTGGGAGGGGCTGAGCGCCGGGCTGTACGCGGCGCTGGCGAGCGACGGGTCCGTGGTGCTGTGCCGGCACCTGGAGGAGCTCGCGGAGGACGCGCTGGCGAAGCGGGTCGAGAGCGAGCGGGTCACTGCGGTCCGCGCGGGTCGCTGAGCGCGGGGCGGCTTCGCCGGGAGGTCGGTGTCAGAGCCGCGGGCCGGCTGCGGCGGGGTGCGCGGTTCCTCGCGCCCCTGACCGGGCCGACACCACCGTCTCCCGAGACATACGGGTGCCTCTGCCCCGAGACGGGACCGCCGGGTTCAAGCCGCGGGCCGGCTGTGGCGGGGTGCGCGGTTCCTCGCGCCCCTGACCGGGCCGACACCACCGTCTCCCGAGACGTGCGGGTGCTTCTGCCCCCGAGGCGCGACCGTCGGGGTCAAGCCGCGGGCCGGCTGCGGCGGGGTGCGCGGTTCCTCGCGCCCCTGACCGGGCGGACGCCATCGTCTCCCTGAGGGGCTGACAGGACCCTCTCCCCAGGCGGCTCGGGCAGGGCGGGCTCCGGCACCTCGTCGAGTACGAGGGTGCCGGGGGCGGCGGGCACGGCGACCCGGCGTCCGTCGTGGAGCACAGCCAGGTGCTCCACGGTGTCCTGGGGGACGTACGCCGCCTCGAAGACCCCGTAGGGCGCGCCCTTCCCGGGTGGCGCCACCACATGGAATCCGGGATAGCTCGCGAGGGCCAGTTCGATGGCGGCGCCGCTCAGCGCCCGGCCCACGGCCGTCTGGTCCTGGTCGCGCACGACCAGCCGCAGCAGCGCGCTCGCGGTCTCCTCGGTACCGGCGTCCGGCCGGTCGGTGCGGACCAGGTCCCAGCGGACCTCGGCGGGCGGGTTCCCAGCGAGGGCGTCCGCCATCTGCTCCCGCACCAGCGCGGCCTTCGCCTCGATGTCGAGGCCGGTGAGAACGAAGACGACCTCGTTGCGGAAGCCGCCGAAGCGGTTGAGGCCGACCTTGAGGGCGGGCGGCGGAGCCTCCCCGGTGACGCCCTCGACCCGCACCCGGTCGGGGCCGTCCTGGGTGAGCCGTACGGTGTCCAGCCGGGCGGTGACGTCGGGGCCCGCGTACCGGGCGCCCCCGGTCTCGTAGAGCAGCTGGGCGGTGACCGTGCCGACGTCGACGAAGCCGCCGGTGCCGGGGTGCTTGGTGATCACGCAGCTGCCGTCGGCGTGCAGTTCGGCGAGCGGGAACCCCGGCCGGCGCAGGTCCTTGGCGCGCTCGCCGAAGAAAGCGTAGTTGCCGCCGGTGGCCTGGGTGCCGCACTCCAGGATGTGTCCGGCGACCACGGCCCCGGCCAGCCGGTCGTGGTCGTCCGGCGCCCAGCCGAAGTGGGCCGCGGCGGGCCCGGTGACCAGGGCCGCGTCGGTGACCCGCCCGGTGACCACGACGTCGGCGCCCGCGCGCAGACACTCCGCGATGCCGAAGCCGCCGAGGTAGGCGTGGGCGGCGAGGGCGCCGGGGTGGCGGGCCAGCAGGTCGTCGCCCTCGACATGGGCGACCCGGACCGGGATCCCGAGCCGGTCCGCCAGTGCGCGCACCGCGTCCGCGAGGCCGGCCGGGTTCAGCCCGCCGGCGTTCGTCACGATCTTCACGGACCGCTCGTGCGCCAGGCCGAGACAGTCCTCCAGCTGCCGCAGGAAGGTACGGGCGTAACCGGCGCCCGGGTCCTTCAGCCGGTCACGGCCCAGGATCAGCATGGTCAGCTCGGCGAGGTAGTCGCCGGTCAGGACGTCCAGTTCACCGCCGGTGAGCATCTCGCGCAGGGCGTCGAAGCGGTCGCCGTAGAAACCGGACGCGTTGCCTATGCGCAGGGTCACTCCGCGTCCCCCTTCGGGGGACGTCCGTCGCCGGGCGGGCCCGCGAAGGCCTGCGCGATGTCGAGCCAGCGGTCGGCGTCGGGGCCCTCGGCGCGTACGTCGACGTCGGCGCGGTGGGCACGCTGGGTGACCAGGAGGCAGAAGTCGAGGGCGGTCCCGGTGACCCGCTGCGGGGCGTCCTCGGGGCCGTGGGCCCAGGTCTCGCCGGAGGGCGCGACGACCTCCACCCGGAACTCCTCGCCGGGCACGGGCAGTCCGTGCGCACCGAAGGCGAAGTCCCGCGCGCGGACCCCGATCCGGACCACGTGCCTGATCCGGTCGGTGGGGACGCGGACCACGCCCAGGGTGTCGGCGACGTCCTGGCCGTGGGCCCAGGTCTCCATCAGCCGGCCGGTGGCCATCGAGGCGGCGGACATGGGCGGCCCGTACCAGGGGAATCGGGCGCCCGACACGGAGGCGCGCAGCGCCCGGTCGAGCGCGGCCCGCCCCTCCCGCCACCGCGACAGCAGCTCGGCGGGCGGCAGCTGGGCGCCCGCGTCGGCCCCTTCGTCGACGAACGTGTCCGCCGCGGCCAGGGCCTTCTCGACCAGGCCCTGGAAGGCGGCGGCATCGGTGACGGCGAGCAGGGCGGAGTGGTCGGTCCAGGCGAGGTGGGCGATCTGGTGGGCGACGGTCCACCGGGGCGCGGGAGTCGCGAGCTCCCACTGCCGCGGACTCAACTCGGCCACGAGCCGGTCGAGTTCATCGCTCTCGTCACGCAGATCATCGAACACTGGCGTCGGATCGGACATGCCGGGGAGCATGCCAGCGGGCCCAGAAACAATCAAGCATGCTTGCATGAATTTGTTTCCCTGCGTCAGGGCCGCGCCCACACTCCCGCCGAACCAGCGCGATCGCGGCCGCCCGGGCGGAAAAGGCAACGTCAGACGAGCAGTCGGACGGTAATATCCGCGGGCGTCGCCTGCCTGTCCGGGCCGGCCGAGTCCTGTGGTGGGGGAAGCTTTGGCCTTTCGGCTGCGCGCTGTTCGCGCCTACGTACTGCTGGTCGGGTTCTTCCTGATGGGCGCGGTGCTCATCGCGGCCATGGCGGTGCTCGACTGGCTGCTGATGACGCGGCTGTTCATCGCGCGGATGGCCGGATTCGAGGGCATGGTCCTGGCGGTCACCGTGCTCCTCGCGGTGGCGATTCTGCGAGGCATGTACGTCTTCCTGCAAGCCGGCCGCCTGGGGCCGGCACCGCAGGGTGTGGCGGTCACGCCGCAGGATCAGCCCGAGCTGTGGGAACAGATACACGCCGCCGCCGAGGCGGCAGGGGAACGGCCTCCGGACGAGCTCTACCTGGTCGGCGAGGTCAACGCGGGTGTCATGGAGCAGAGTCGTCTGCTGGGCCTGCTGCCCGGACGGCGCCGTATGGTCCTGGGCCTGCCGCTGCTCGCGGGGCTGACCGTCCCGCGGCTGCGCGCCGTCCTCGCCCACGAGTTCGGGCACTACGCCAACCTCGACACACGGCTCGGCGGCGTCACCGTACGCGGCCGGATGGCAGTGCTGCACACGGTGGAGGTGTTCGGCCGGGGCAGCACCCCGCTGCACCACACGGTCGGCGCCCTGTACGTCGGCTACGCCCGGATGTTCCTCCGGACCTCGCAGTCCGTGGCCCGGCACCAGGAACTTGCCGCCGACCGGATGGCCGCACGGCACGCGGGTCGTGACGCGACGGCCGCCGCGCTGCGCGCTCTGCCGGTCCTCGACGCGGCGCACACCTACTACCTGCAGACCTACGCCGGGATGGGCGAGCCGCTGGAGGCGCTGCCGCCGGTGGGCGAAGTGCACGGCGGTTTCCCGCGGCTGCTCGCCGCCCGGCCCGGGGAGCGCCTCGCCGCTCTCGGTGCCGGGCAGCGTCCGCCACGGCCGCACCGGTACGACTCGCACCCGCCGACCGCCGAACGGGTCGCCCTGATCGAGGAACTCCCTGCCGACGATCTCGCGGACGGATCGGCCGACGAACCGGCAGCGCTCGCCCTGCTGCACGACCCCGGCCGGGTGTTCGCCGAGCTGGAGGCACACACGCTGCCGCCCGAGGCGGCGCAACTGCGGCGCATGAGCTGGGACGACCTCGTCATGACCCGAGCGGTCGCCGACGCCGGAGACCTGTCCCGTCCCCTTCGGCTCGCGGTCGCCAGGACGCTGCGCGCCGAGGAGACGGAGCCCGCACCGGTTCGCAACGCCGACGCCGAGCTGCCCGGCCTGGAGGCGGTGCTCGACGCGTTCGACCGTGGCCTGCTGTGGACGGCGGTCGCCGACCGCATGCCCAAGCCCCCGCAGGCGTCACACCTGACGGGACCGTCGGCCCGGAACTTCATCCGCCCCAGGATCTTCGACGGGCTCGCGGGCATGATCCAGTTGCGTCTCGTCGAGACGGGGCACGCCACGCCCGACATCGCGTGGTCGGGGCACCCCGGACTCGCTCTGCCCGAGGAATGGGAACGAGGCATGGACGACGCCGTCGATGCCGCCGTTGCCGACACGCCCGACACAGCGCCCCTGCGCGCCCTGCTCGCCGGTGTCGGCCGGGTGTCCGCATAGCCGCGGAGACCCGCCCCTGAAACCGTCAGGAAGCGCTCGGCGGCACCGCCGCCTTCGCGCGGCCCACCTGGGTGCGTACCGCGCCCATGCTCGCGCCGATGACCAGGGCGATCGCGGCCGCCTGGAGGACGGTCAGGGCCTGATGCAGGACGAGGAAGCCCGCGGCACTGGCCAGGGCCGGCTCCAGGCTCATGAGGATGGCGAAGGTGGAGGAGGGCAGCCGGCGCAGGGCGAGGAGTTCGAGGGTGTAGGGCAGCACGGAGGAGAGCACGGCCACCCCGGCGCCCAGACCGAACGTCACCGGGTCGAACAGTTTCGTCCCCGACTCGGCCAGCCCCAGGGGCAGGAACAGCAGCGCGCCGACCGCCATCGCGAGGGCGAGCCCGTCGGCCTGCGGGAAGCGGCGGCCGGTGCGGGCGCTGAAGACGATGTACGCCGCCCACATCGCGCCCGCGCCCAGGGCGAAGGCGACACCGCCGGGGTCGAGGTCGCCGAACCCCCCGCCGCCGAGGAGGAAGACACCGGCGAGGGCCAGCCCCGCCCAGACGAGGTTGAGCGCGCGACGGGAGGCGACCACCGAGAGCGCGAGCGGGCCGAGGACCTCCAGTGTGACGGCCGGGCCCAGCGGGATGCGGTCGACGGCCTGGTAGAAGAGGCCGTTCATCGCGGACATCGCGATGCCGAAGACGACGACCGTGCCCCAGTCGGCGCGGGAGTGGCCGCGCAGTCGCGGACGGCAGACGAGCAGCAGGACCAGCGCCGCCACCAGCAGTCGCAGGCTCACCACGCCGAGCGCGCCGGCCCGTGGCATGAGGGTCACGGCGAGCGCGCCGCCGAACTGCACCGAGACGCCTCCGGCCAGGACCAGTCCGACCGGCCCGAGCGAACCGAACCGGCGGGGCGCGCCACCCGTGGGGACGGGCGCGGAGTCCGTCGCCGACGCGGACGGGGACGACGACGGGGTGGTGGCGCTGGGGGTGGTCACATGCGGTCCTGGGGGCTGGCTCGGATCAGAGATCGTTCATCGTGATGCACTTCCGAGTCCAGGGTAATGGACTTCGTCAGGGGTGTGAACCCTTGACGGGACTGTCCTGAATGCCGAGACCGGCAGGCCCCCGCCGGACGCCGGGCGGCGGTGCCGGGTCAGCGGCGGGCCAGGTAGAACTCCAGCGTCCGGTGCAGCAGCCGGTTGAGCGGGAAGTCCCACTCGCCGAGGTATTCGACCGCCTGTCCGCCGGTGCCCACCTTGAAGCGGAGCAGGCCGAGCAGATGGTCGGACTCCTCCAGCGTGTCGGTGATGCCCCTCAGGTCGTAGACGGAGGCGCCCAGCCGGTGGGCGTCGGTCATCATCCGCCACTGCACGGCGTTGTTGGGCTGGACCTCGCGCCTGCGGGCGGTGGAGGCGCCGTAGGAGTACCAGACGTGGTCGCCGACGGTCAGCATGGTGGCCGCGGCCAGCACCTCGCCGTCGTGATGGGCGAGGTAGAGCCGCATCCGGTCGGGGTGCTCGGAGTTGAGCGCCGTCCACATGCGCCGGAAGTACGACAGCGGGCGCGGGGTGAAGCGGTCGCGCTCGGCGGTCTCGGTGTACAGCCCGTAGAACACCGGCAGGTCCTCCGGGCCGCCCGGCACGACCTTGACCCCGGCCTTCTCCGCCTTCTTGACGTTGCGCCGCCACTGCTGGTTGAGGCCGCCGTGGACGTCCTCCAGCGACCGCCCGGCGAACGGCACCTGGAAGACGTAGCGCGGCTGCCCGGCCGCGAACCCCTCCTCCCCGCCGGCCGCGGCCCGCCGCCAGCCCATCCGGCGCAGCCGGTCCGCGACCCCCTCGGCGAGCGGCTCGTACGAGGTCGCCTCCGCCTCGCCCAGCCGCCGGACGCCCGGATCCGCGATCGCCGCCTTTACCGCGTCCGCGCTCCAGCGCCGTACGACCACGGGCGGCCCCATCTTGACCGAGAACGCGCCCCGCGACTTCAGCTGGGCGAGCATCGGCCGCAGCCATCGCTCCAGGTCGGGCGCGAACCAGTCGATCACCGGCCCCTCCGGCAGATACGCCAGGTACCGCCGCAGCCTGGGCAGCGGCCGCAGCAGCACCAGGCCCGCCCCGGCCAGCCGCCCGTCCTCGTCGAACCAGCCCAGGCTCTCGGCCCGCCAGTCGGGCTTCACATCACTCCAGGACGGGATCTGGAGATGGCTGACGGAGGGGCGGGCCGAGACGAAGGCGAGGTGCTGGGCGCGGGTGATGGGCTGGACGCGAAAGGTCATGCGCGGGGCTCCCTCGTACGGTTCCTGGCGATACGCGGCTCATCGGTCAGCCTAGGAGGGCTTGCCCGCTTCGTCCTGCGCCACGCGTCCGTCCGGCCCGCTCAGCCGACCCCGCCGACCCCACCGGCCCGGTCGCCCGACCCCACCGGCCCGCTCAGCCGACCCCACCGGCCCGCTCAGCCGACCCCGCCGGCCCCCGCCGGCCCCGTCGGCCCCGCCGGCCCGCTCAGCCGACCTCGTCCGGTCCGGGCGGCCGTCCGTCCGGGCCGCCCGGCAGGTGCTCCGCCAGCACCTCCGCCAGATGTCTCCCCCGCACCCCGGCCAGCTGCTCCAGCTGGGTCCGGCAGGAGAACCCGTCGGCCAGGACCACCGTCCCGGCCGCCGCGGCCCGCACCGACGGCAGGAGCCGTTCCTCGGCACACGCCCTCGACACCTCCTCGTGCCCCTTCTCGAAGCCGAAGTTGCCGGCCAGTCCGCAGCAGCCGCCGCCGAGCTCGCCGGTCAGTCCCGCCGCCGTACGCAGCCGGCGGTCCGGTCCGTCGCCGAGCACCGCGTGCTGATGGCAGTGGGTCTGGCCGACGACCGGGCGGTCCACGCGGGGCGCGGCCCAGCCGGGAGCGAGCTGTTCGAGGACCTCCGCGAAGGTGCGGACGCGGGCGGCGAGGAGGGCCGCGCGCGGGTCGTCGTGCAGCAGTTCCGGCAGGTCGCCGCGGAGCGCGGCGGCACAGCTCGGCTCCAGGACGACGACCGGGGCGGCCGTCTCCAGCACCGGCGCCATCAGGTCGAGGGTGCGGCGCAGCACGGTGCGGGCGCGGTCCAGCTGGCCCGTGGACAGGTACGTCAGACCGCAGCAGACCCGGTCGTGACGCGCTGTCAGCAGGGTGGCCGCCGACCTCGTCCGGCCGTCCGCGATCCGGCCCCGCGGCGGCCGTAGCGTCGGCGGCAGCGCCACCCGCAGGCCCGCCGCCTCCAGCACCCGCACGGCCGCCCGGCCCACGGCGGGCGAGAGGTACTCGGTGAAGGTGTCCGGCCACAGGACGACCAGATCGCCGGTCGCCGGGTCACCGGCCCCCGTGCCACCGGCCCTCGCCAAACCGGGCGCCGTCGCCCCCCGGACCCGCCACCACCGGCTGAACGGCTCGGGTGCCAGCCGGGGGATCTCCCGCTCCGGGGCGATCCCGCCGAGCCGTTTCGCCGTCCACGCCAGCGGCCGTACGCGGGCGAGCGCGTTGAGCACCCGTACCGCGCGCGTCCGGGCGGCCCAGCGCAGCCACACCGGCAGCCGTCCGAGCGTGTAGTGGGCCATGGGGCGGCGGCGCCCGGCGTAGTGGTGGTACAGGAACTCCGCCTTGTACGTGGCCATGTCGACCCCGACCGGGCAGTCCGAGCGGCAGCCCTTGCAGGACAGGCACAGGTCCAGCGCGTCCCTGACCTCCGTGGAGCGCCAGCCGTCCGTCACCAGCTCACCCGCCAGCATCTCGTGCAGCAGCCGGGCGCGTCCGCGGGTGGAGTGCGCCTCCTCGCCGGTCGCCCGGAAGGACGGGCACATCACCGCGGGCCCGGACGCCTCGGCCGTACGGCACTTCGCCACCCCGACGCAGCGGCGCACCGCCGCCGAGAAGTCGCCGCCGTCCGCCGGATAGCCGAAGGCCACGTCCACGGGGGTGCGCGGCAGCACGGAGAAACGGAGATCGGTGTCCAGCGGGGCCGGGCGCACCAGCATCCCGGGGTTGAGCAGGTCGTCGGGGTCCCAGACCGCCTTGGCGCGCTCGAAGAGCGCCACCGTCCGCGTGCCGTACATCCTCGGCAGCAGCTCGGCGCGGGCCTGGCCGTCGCCGTGCTCCCCGGAGAGCGAGCCGCCGTACGCCACCACCAGGTCGGCGAGCTCCTCGGAGAAGCGGCGGAAGCGGCCCACGCCCGCCTCGGTGAGCAGGTCGAAGTCGATACGGACATGGATGCAGCCGTCCCCGAAGTGCCCGTACGGGGTGCCCCGCAGGCCGTGGGCGGCCATCAGGGCCCGGAAGTCGCGCAGATACGCGCCGAGCCGGGCGGGCGGCACCGCGCAGTCCTCCCAGCCCGGCCAGGCCTCGGAGCCGTCCGGCATCCGGGTGGCCGTGCCGCTCGCGTCCTCGCGGACCCGCCACAGCGCGCGCTGCCCGGCCGGGTCGGTGACCACCAGCGCGTCGACGGCGTCGGCCGCCCGCGCGACCTCCCGGGCCCGCGCGTGCGCCTGGGCCGCCGTGTCGCCGCCCGTCTCCACGAACAGCCAGGCCCCGCCCCGGGGCAGCCGGGCCGTCCCGCGCACCAGGTCCGCCGCCATCCCCTCCACGGTCAGCGGGCCGAGCGGGAGCAGCCCGGCGGCCGCCTCGGCGGCGGCGCCCTCGTCGGCGTACCCCAGCACGGCCAGGGCGACCGCGCGGGGTGCCTCGACCAGCCGTACGACCGCCTCCGTCAGCACCCCGAGGGTGCCCTCGGAGCCGCAGAACGAGCGGGCGACGTCGGCGCCGCGCTCGGGCAGCAGCGCGTCCAGGGCGTACCCGGAGATACGGCGGGGCAGGTCGGGGAAGCCGGTGCGCAGCCGCGCCAGTTCGCCCTCCGCCAGCTCCCGCAGACCGTCCGGCGCGCCGGCCCAGCCCGGTCCGAGGCGCGAGCGCGCGCCGCGCGCGGTGAGCACCTCCAGTTCGCACACGCTGTCCGCGGTGGTCCCCCAGGCCACCGAGTGCGCGCCGCAGGAGTTGTTGCCGATCATCCCGCCGAGCGTGCACCGGCTGTGGGTGGACGGGTCCGGACCGAAGCGCAGTCCGTGCGGCGCGGCGGCCTCCTGGAGGCGGTCGAGGACGAGCCCCGGCTGCACGACGGCCGTGCGCGCGTGCGGGTCCAGCGAGACGAGCCGGTTCATGTGCCGGGTGAAGTCCAGCACCACCCCCGTCCCCGTCGCCTGCCCGGCGATCGACGTGCCCCCGCCCCGGGCCACCACCGGCACCCCGCGCTCCCGGCACACGGCCAGCACCGCCGCCACGTCGTCGGCGTCCCGCGGCGCCACCACGCCGAGCGGGACCCGCCGGTAGTTGGACGCGTCCATCGTCACCAGGGCCCGGGAGGTGACGTCGAAGCCGACCTCGCCCCGGACGGCCCGCCGCAACTCCGCGGCGAGACCCGCCGGATCCGCCGCACCACCCGCGCCACCTGGGTCGGCCGCGCCACCCGGCCCGGCCGGACCGCCCGCGCCGCCCGGCCCGTCCGGGCCCTTCCGTGCACCGAGATCCCTCATACGCCCAGGATGCCCACGGCCACCGGCAGGAACGAGCGGGTGACGAACGGGCGGCGTCCGGATGGCGGCCGGACGGCTCCCGTACGTCCGGCGGATGACGATCCGGCGCCGGTGCTGTAGGTACGCACAGGTCCGCGGAGCGGCGCGATCGTCTCATCGAACGGACACGGTTCCGTCCCGTTTCGCCGAGGCGATACCCTCCGGCTCGTGGCTGAGATCCAGATTCCTGCTGACATGAAGCCCGCGGACGGTCGTTTCGGCGCGGGTCCCTCCAAGGTGCGGGTGGAGGCGCTGGACGCCCTGGCCGCCACCGGTACGTCCCTGCTCGGCACCTCCCACCGCCAGGCCCCGGTCAAGAACCTGGTCGGCCAGGTCCGCGCGGGCATCTCCGAGCTGTTCCAGCTCCCGGAGGGCTACGAGGTCGTCCTCGGCAACGGCGGCTCCACCGCCTTCTGGGACGTCGCGACCCACGGCCTGATCGAGAACAAGTCGCAGCACCTCACCTTCGGCGAGTTCAGCTCCAAGTTCGCCAAGGCCGCCAAGCTGGCGCCCTGGCTGGCCGAGCCGACCGTGATCTCCTCCGAGCCGGGCACCCACCCCGAGGCCTCGGCCGAGGCGGGCGTCGACGTGTACGCCTTCACCCACAACGAGACCTCCACCGGTGTGGCCGCGCCCCTCAAGCGCGTGCCGGGCGCCGACGAGGGCTCCCTCGTCCTGGTGGACGCCACCTCCGGCGCCGGCGGCCTGCCGGTCGACATCGCCGAGACGGACGTCTACTACTTCGCCCCGCAGAAGTCGTTCGCCTCCGACGGCGGCCTGTGGATCGGCGTCTTCTCCCCGGCCGCGATCGAGCGCGCCGAGCGCGTGCACGCGTCCGGCCGCCACATCCCCGAGTTCTTCTCGCTGCCCACGGCGATCGACAACTCCCGCAAGAACCAGACCTACAACACCCCGGCCCTCGCCACCCTCTTCCTGCTCAACCAGCAGCTGGAGTGGATCAACGGCCAGGGCGGCCTGGCCTGGTCCACGGAGCGCACGAAGGACTCCTCCACCCGCCTGTACTCCTGGGCCGAGGACTCCAAGCACGCGAGCCCGTTCGTCGCGGACCCGGCCAAGCGCTCCCAGGTCATCGGCACGATCGACTTCTCGGACGAGATCGACGCCGCCGCGATCGCCAAGGTGCTGCGCGCCAACGGCATCGTCGACACCGAGCCCTACCGCAAGCTCGGCCGCAACCAGCTGCGCGTCGCGATGTTCCCGGCGATCGACCCGGCGGACGTCGAGGCGCTGACGAAGTGCATCGACTACGTGATCGAGAAGCTCTGACCGCTTCCCGCATCCCGCTCGCACAGCTCCGAGGGGCGCCCGGTGGACACCGGGCGCCCCTCGCCGCGTCTCGCCCTCCCCCGGCGCCCGACCGGTGTCAGGACGCGGCCGTGTCGGGCCAGAGCGCCCGCAGGGCGTCGGGGACTCCCTCCACGCCGTGGAGGTCGCCCATGGCCAACTGGAGGATGTAGCCGGGCAGGATGCACACGAAAGTGGCGGCGATCGCCTCGGCAGGCACCTCGCGCGGCAGGTTGCCGCTCTTCTGGTGCTCGCGGACGACCTCGGCGAAGTCGAGGCGCATCTGGGCCAGCAGGTCTTTGAACTGAGCGGCCAGCGAGGGGTTCCGCAGGGACTCGGACCAGGCCAGCACGGCCAGCCCGGCGATGTCCTGTTCGAGGGTCTTGGCCTTCACCAGTTCGAGGACGTCGGCCACCATGGCCCCGACGGAGCTGCTGGGCCGGTGCTCGGCGACGCCGTGGACCATGGCCAGGACCTCGCGTATGTTCTCCTCGACGATCGCCGTGATCATCTCGTCCTTGCTGGCGAAATGCCGGTACACCGCCCCCGCCGAGAGGTCGGCCTCCGCGAACAGGTCCTGCATGGACGTCGAGTGGAATCCGTCCCGCAGGAAGCAGCGACGGGCTGCGTCCAGGATCTGCTTCCGGCGGGCCTCCATGTACTCCTGCGTGACCTTCGGCATCGCCCTACCTATGCATTAAAAAAACGAACCTTCGTGTTAATTTAACACGTTGACGAGGACAGACTCCCATGGCGCCATACGCGCCGGTGCGACGGCAGACCGGACCACAGGACCGCGATACTCCGCCATACTTTCCGGACTATTGACATCGATCGGGCCGAAAGTCCCTCGGACAGGGAGGCTGGCGATCTTGGACGTCTACGAGGCGGTCACGAGCCGGCGGGCGGTGCGCGGATTCACCGACCGGCCCGTCCCGAAGGAGGTGCTGGAGCGCGTACTGTCCGCCGCGGCATGGGCGCCGTCCGGTTCGAACCTCCAGCCGTGGCATGTGTACGTGCTGACCGGGCGGCCACTGGCCGAGCTCAAGAGCCGCGCCGGCGAGCGGGTGGCCGCGGCCGACCCGTGGGACGAGCGGGAGTACGAGATGTACCCGCCCGCGCTGAAGTCCCCGTACCACGAGCGCCGGTCCGCCTTCGGCCGGGAGCGCTACAGCGCACTCGGCATCGAACGCGAGGACTGGGAGGCGCGCCAGCGGGCCGCCGCCGCGAACTGGGACTGCTTCGGCGCGCCCGTCGCCCTGTTCTGCTACATCGACCGCGACATGGGCCGGCCCCAGTGGTCCGACCTCGGCATGTATCTGCAGACCGTCATGCTGCTGCTGCGCACCGAAGGGCTGCACAGCTGCCCGCAGATGGCGTGGTCCGTGTACCGCAGGACCGTCGCGGAGGTCCTGTCGCCCCCGGACGACCTCATCCTCTTCTGCGGCATGTCGATCGGGTTCGAGGACCTCACGGTGGGCGATCCCCGTACGGGCCGGGCACCGCTCGACGAGACGGTCACGTTCGTCGAGGACTAGCGCCTGTCCGGCCGCGACACACCCTGCGGCCTCGGCCGAAACAGGCGCCGCGGCCGGCTCCGCCGGCCGCAACCGCCCGCACGTACCCGGTGATCACGCGGTCCGCCTCAGCAGCCGGCCGCGTGCCGGGCGTGCAGGTGCGGGTGCGGGTGGTTTCCTACCACGCCGGGGAGGGCGACTCGGAGTGCGCGCCAGGGGCCGACCGCCGGACGGACGTCGCGGGTTCGCTCACGGCCGGACCTTCGTCACTCGCACCGCCGGCCCCGAAGGGGGTTTGCGCGTACGAGCCGTCCGCCGCGGCAGCTGTCCGGCGGCCCCCGAAGGCGACGGCCGCCAGGCCGAGCACGCTCCACAGGACGAGAACGGCGATGTGGCCTCCGGAGCCGTTGCCGTCGAAGTAGGCCGTGCCGCGCAGCAGATTCGCACCGGCGCCCGGAGGCAGCCACTGACCGATGTCGTCCACCACCTTGGGCAGCAGTTCCGGTGCGGACGTGCTGCCGGAGAACGGGTTCCCCGCGAAGACCATGAGCGCGGCACTGGCCCCGAGCCCTCCGGGGCCGATGAGCGTGATCAGACCGGCGGTGGTCGCGCTGATGGCGAGCACGGTCAGGGACAGGGCCGCCCAGGTGGCCACGTGCTGGTGCGGCAGCGCACCGAGAATGCCCTGGGCGACCAGATAGGCGCTGAGGCCGGTCACCGCGCACGCGACGACCAGGTCGACCAGCCGGCGTCGGCCCGGCATCCGGAAATCGGACATCGTGATGAGCGCCGCGATCAGGATGCTGCAGATGGTGAGCGGAAGAACCGCCGAACTGAACACCACCCCCCGGGGATCGTCCGCGGAGATCGGGACGACGTCCACCGACTGCACACCGACCTTGACCGGCGCCCCGGAGACCGTCTTCCCGGCCCGGGACTTCGCGGACCCACCGTGGGCCGACGGCGCGGCACTCCCGGAGACCCGCTTCCCGGCCTGGGACTTCGCGGACCCGCCGTGGGCCGGCGGCGTGGCACCAGCGGCCGCCGACGGCGCGGCACTCGCGGCCGCACGCGCGGCCGCCACCTGGTTCGCATGAGCGGCAAGCTGCTGGCCGGACGCATCGAGGAGCTGGGCCACGGTCACACTGGCGGCGGAGGCCTTCAGCACGGTGAGACTGGCAGGGGTGACGACAAAGGCACCGTAGACGTCACGGTTCTCGATCGCGGAGCGCGCCGACGCCTCGTCCGGGTAGAGGCGGAAGTCGAATCCCCCCGGCTTGCTGTGCGCGAGGGCCTCGATCGCATGCTGGCTGGCCGTGCTCGTACCCACGATCCCCACCGGCAGATCACGCGGCGCGATGCGCGATGCGGGCCATGCGTACGCCATCACGGCCAGCGAGATCACCAGTGGCAACGCCACCGTCACGACGGCGGCCCGGCGCCCCCATGACAGGAGTCCCAGCAACGGGTTCTTCACGGTCACGCTCCCAAAAGACGAATGATCGTTCTATTTGCCCGTCCAGTCTGCTATGGCCGCGCACAAACGTCAACACGAACATTCGTTTTTCTTTCTGGGTCCCATGCCGCAGGTCACGCCGGCCTCGCCGCGGCCGCCGGGGAGCGACCGAGGCCGCTGTCGCCCCTGTCCCTGTCCCCGCCCCGAGCCGACCGTCGCCGCTGCCGGAGCAGCAGGACCCATCCCGCGACACCGACCAGCCCGGGGGTGATCAGCCGGTAGAGGAGATCGACGGCCGTGGCGCCGGTCAAGGACACCCCGCCGTGGTGCAGGGTGAGGGCCAGGGCAGCGTCGAGGGTGCCGAACCCGGCGGGCAGCAGCGGCATGGCCGACGCGGCCGACACCCCCGCGACGTAGGCGAGCAGCACCGTGCTCAGGGCGGGCGAGACCCCCACCGCATGGCACACGGTGAGCAGACAGAAGAAATCGGCGGTCCAGTTGAGCAGGGCGAAACCGAACCCCCGCGCCCAGAAACGGGCCGGCGGGTGCATGGCGGCCAGTTCGTCGAGCAGCCGGTCGGCCGACGTCTGCTCCACGGCACCCACGACACCCACGCCCCCCACGGCCCCGGGCCGCAGTCTGCGCCACAGCCGGAGCCACGCACTCAGGGGCCGACGCAGCACGGTGGCGTGGTGGACGAGCGCAAGGGCGGCGCCGGTGAGGGCGCAGGTCGCCGCGATCCGGACGGCGCCCCGGGCGAGCTGCGAGCCGTCCCCCGCGAGCGTCTGGCCGACGCCGGCGAGCGCGACGAGCGCGATCGCGCCCAGCACACCGGTGGCCGCATGCGTGAAGCCGATCTGAGGCGCGCTGGCGCCCCAGGAACGCATACGGCGCGTCCGGTAGGTGATCGAGACCAGGCTGCCGCCGGGCAGGGTCGCGCCGACCGCGTTCCCGGCGAAGACCGTGGCGACGGCGGAGCCGAGCCCGACGCGCAGCCCGCCACTGCCGAGCGCGAGTCGTTGCAGGCGGGCGAACGCCATCATGGAGGCCATCTCGGCGGCAAGGGCCAGCAGGAGCCACGCGGGCCGAACCCGGGCCAACTCCCCTGCCGCCCTGCGCGCGTGGGGCTCGACCAGCATCCATTCGGCGCCCATCACCGCCACCATGGCGCCGGCGGTCAGCACCGCACGCCGGCGGAAGCGCGGCGAGGACGTGAACTCGTCGCCCTCGCCGACCCGCTCCGTCCGGGCACCCGCCGCCGCGTCCGGATCGCGGCCACCGTCCGGCCCGGCCTCGTGCGGGCCGCTCATCGCGGTGTCGGCCAGTCGGGCAGCAGACGGACCAGACCCTCCAGGTGCACCTGGCACCGCGTGTGCTCCGGGACGGCCAGGTCCCACAGGCCCGCGGGGAACCGCACGTCGACGCGGACGGCCGCGACCTGGCCCGGTTCCCTCCCCGCGATCGACGGGAACGGGCCGACGATGTTCAGCCGGGTCAGGGTGACGGCTCCGGTGACGCCGTTCAACGTGAGCATGGCGGTGAGGGTCCGGCGGGTACCGGTCCGGTCCTGGAGGTGGTTGCGGACCAGCCGCAGTTGCCCTCCGGATCCCGCGAGTTGACGCCCCAGGTCCGCCTGGCGCCACCAGGAGCGCCGCGGGCGGCCGGCCGCGTCGCCGTCGGATATCCGAAAGCGCAGCAGACCCCCCGCCGGTTCTTCGGTGTCGTCGCTGACGAGGAAAGCCTCCGCAAGGTGCAGCGGCAGACGCGAGGAGCCCTGGCCGCGACGCCGGCTGTCCAGCCAGTTGCTGCCTCCGCGACTCCCGTTGCCGTGTCCTGCGTCCGGTGATGCGGCCTTGATGTCCGGGGGGCCCAGCTCGTCCGGGAGCGGGGGCGGGACAGAAAAGATCATGACGAGTCACCTGGGGGAAGCAGCCGGGACGGTACGGCCGGAGGACGACGGAATCCGGCCGGCGCGCTCGATGCCACCGCGACGGGCCGGGTGCGGGCGGACGAGGGGCGCGGAGACCGATGGCGCGCCGCGGCGGTGAGGGTGGCCATCAGGGTCCTCACACCGTGGCCGCGGTCTGCCGGGCGAGCCAGTCCTCGGTGAGCCGGTGGCCGGCCCGGACCAGCCGCGGGGTGTCGCGGAAGTCGACGAGGCTTCCCACGGGGGTGCGGGCCGCGGGCAGCCGGAGCACCGATCCGCGGACCGCCTCGAAGTCCCGCCGCTCACGTTCGTCCAGGATCTGGCACACCGCCCGGAAGGCGACGTCCAGGGCCGCGGGCGGCCGGCGGCCGTCCTCTTCCGTCACCGCGGCGGGCAGTACGTAGATGGTGCTCGCGCCGAGCGCTTCCGCCTGGAGCACCGGCATGTCCGCCGACACTCCGCCGTCGACGAGGCGGCACCCCCCGACCCGCACCGGCGGGAACAGGCCCGGGAAGGCCGCCGAGGCGAGCAGCGCCGAGACGGCGTCGCCGTGGGACAGGACGACCGCCGCGCCGGTCTCGAAGTCGGTCGCCACGGCGTGCGCCGGGACGACGGTCTCCTCGATCCGGCCGACGCCGATGCCGGACCGCAGCACCTGCCGCAGTGCCGCGCTGGAGACCGCCGCCTCCCCCCGGCCCAGCAGGGCCCTGATCAGGGTCCGGGGCGATATCGGCGCGACGTGCCGGCGCTTGAGGCTCAGCCAGAGCGCTTCCAGCCGGTCGATGCCCTCGACGCTCGGGTCGGCGGCGAAGGCGACGCCGTTGAGCGCGCCGGCCGAGGATCCCACCACGAGATCGGGCCTGATCCCGGCCTGCGTGAGCGCCCGCAACGCGCCGACCTGCGATGCGCACAGGCTGCCGCCGCCCTGAAGCACGAACGCCACGGTGCCGGACCGCGCCGGCTCGGCCGCCACGGGCGCGGCCGGCGCAGGCACGACCGGCGCCCCGGCATCCCCTGGAACCTGGCACGGAGCCGTCGCCGGCCCACCGGTTCGCACGGTGCCCATGCCGCCTCCTCCCTTTACGCGAACGATCATTCTGTTTTGCGGTTCCCCATCCTGCGGCACCGATCGGAACCCGTCAAGACGAACATTCGTTTTCCTTTAGGGGGGAAGGAAGGGCGCCCGGCGGACACCGGACGCCCTTGTCTCACACCGCTCTCACACCGCTCTCACCCCGCCGTGCAGCTCAGGCTCGGCACCGCGCCGCCGCCCGGCGCGCCCCCGAACCCGAAGCTCGCCGAACCGCCCACCGGGACAGCGCCGTTGTGGGCCGCGTTGACGGCGGTCACCGTGCCCCCGCTCTGTGTGTACGAGGCGTTCCACATGTTCGTGACCTGCTGCGAGCCGCTCCAGGTCCACGTCACCTTCCACGAGGTGAGCGCGGTCGTCCCGGTGTTGGTGACCTTGACGTCGGCGTTGAAGCCGCTGCCCCAGTCGCTGCTGACGCTGTAGACGGCGCTGCACGCGGCCGTGGTGCCGCCCCCGCCACCCCCGCCGCCACCGCCGCCGCCCGCCGGGAAGCCGGGCGCCTTGATGCTCGCGAGATACCCGTCCTTCACCGTGTCCACGGTCGCCCAGTCGTCCTTCAGGATGCCGCCGGTGTCACCGGAGTTGGGGTTCCACGACCAGAACGTCCAGTGGAAGGCGTCGGCGCCGTAGGTGGCGGTCGGCCGCAGATAACTCACCAGCGCCGCCAGCCACTTCTGGTCCACCGTCGACTGGAGCGTCGTACCGAACTCGCCGACCCACACGGGCGCGATGTTCTGCTTGAAGATGTAGCCCCAGTACTTGTCCCAGACGCCCGGCATGTTGGCGGGGAACGTCGGATCACTGAACCAGCTCTGCTGGGCGACGCTGGTCGCGTAGTCGTGGGCGGAGTACACCACCCGGTTGGGCACGTCGAGTTGCACGGGGTACTGCCCGACGCCCATCAGGTTGCCGCCCCACCAGCCGGAGACCCCGTTGAACGACTGCACGCCCTCCACGAAGACCAGCAGGGCGGGATTGACGGACAGCACGGCGTTGCCCGCGCGCTGCGCCGCCAGCCGCCAGTCCGTGGCCTGGTCCCCGCAGCCCCAGCAGGCCGGATCGTGCGGCTCGTTGTGCAGGTCGATGCCGATGACGGTGTCCTTGCCCGCGTAACGGGACGCCAGTGCCTTCAGGTTCGCGATCCAGGTCGACTCCGGGACGGCCGAGGTGTACCAGAGCGCCGACTGCCCGGCCGAGTCCGGCCGGTGCCGGTCCAGGATGACCTTGAGACCGTCCTGGCCCGCGTACGACACGATCCGGTCCATGACGCCCAGCGAGTTCAGGCCCGCCAGGTCGGCGTTCTTGCCGCCGGAGAAGTCGATGCTGTTCGGGACGGTCGTGCTCTTGAAGATGTCGTCGCTGTAGGGGAGGCGGATGGTGTTGTAGCCCAGCGACTTCATCTGGTCGATCATGCTCTTGTAGTCGCGCGACCAGAGGCCGTGCACGACGTAGTTGGCGGTCTCGAAGCCGAACCAGTTGATGCCGGCGATCCGCACCGGCTGTCCGGACGCGTCCAGGATCTGACGGCCGCTGGTGTGCCAGTACCCCGCCCCGGCGGCCGGGGCGGCGGCCGCATGGGCGGCCTGGACGCCGGCCAGCGGTAACAGGAGCGCCGCGGCGGCGGCACACAGCGCTCTGCGCAGACTGCGGAACATGTCGCTGCTTCCTCTCGTGGGGGGCGCGGGTCCGGAACGTGTGGGAGCGCTCCCACGACACCGCATCTCCCATGGAAGTAAGAACTCACGTGTCCGTCAAGACGCCTGACGCAACCTCAGTTCCGGCGCAGCAGCCGCCGCACCCCGAACAGCCCGGCGCAGACCGCGGCGACGGCGAGCGCGCCGTAGGTGACACCGCTGCCGCCGGAGCCGCCGCCCGTCGCGGAATCCCCCGGACTGCCGCCGCCGGACGGCTTGTCGGAGCCGGACCCGTCGCCGCCGGAGCCCCCGCCGGGCGCGTCCTCCGCCTGCACGGAACTGCCGGCGCCCTCGCTGCCGTACATGAGCTTGGTCCCGTCGGCGGAGTACGTGACGGACTCCCCCTGGCCCTGCAACGGCACGTTCAGGCGGCCCAGCCGCTCGATCTTCCCGCCGTTCCAGTCGTAGTAGATGCCTCCGAAGTAGCCGCGCACGGCGAGCCGGCTGCCGTCGGGCGAGAAGGCGGCGTCCGTCGCCCAGAGGTCGACCGCGGCGACGGGCTTGAAGATGTTGGCGCCGGAGGGCGACAGCTCGGCCGGGCCCTCGTACAGGTGCCCGCCGTCCTCCTTCTTGTCGATGATGTACACCCGGCCGGTCTTCGGGTGGACGACCAGCGACTCGGCGTTGCGCGCGCCGTCGGAGTACTTCACCACGTACTGAGTGGCCTTGACCGTCTGGTCCTTGAGGACCTTGGGCTCGGGCAGCCGGTAGATCCAGACGTACGGCCAGGTCCCGTCGAGGTTGTCGCCGATGTCGCCGACGTAGATCTGGTTGCCGGGGCCGATGGAGATGGCCTCCACGTCACGCGGCGAACCGATGCCGCTCAGCGTGAGGGTGGCGACCGTCTTCCCGGTGGCGCTGTCCACGGCGTAGAGGTAGGGCCCGTCGTCGCTGTCGTTGTGGGTCCAGTAGATCCCGGGGTGCAGACGGGAGGCGGCCAGGCCGCTGGACTCGGTGATGCGCGGGTCCTTGATGGTGAACCCCTCGTCGCCGTCGGAGGCGGAGGCGGGCGCGGCCAGCACACCCGTGAGCAGGACACCGGCGAGGAGGGCGAACGGTCGACGCATGCCCCCAAGACTGCCATCCCGGACCTGGTGCCGCGTCAGCCGAGGCCCGTCGTCCGCGTGGCAGGCCTCACACCCGGCCCGGTCCGCCGACGGCCCGCCGATCGTTCATCATGAGCGGATGCTCAGGTTCATGCCCGTCGGCGACTCCCAGACGATCGGAAGCGCCGGCGAACACACTTGGCGTTACCGGATGTGGCAGCACCTGCGCACGACGTACGGCGGCCCGTTCACCGTCGTCGGCCCGCGCGAGACGCTCCACGACAAGGCGACGGACGCGCCCACGTCGTACGAGTACGCCGAACCGGACTTCCCGCGCGCGCACCTGGCCGGCTGGGGCGAGGGCTGGCTGCACATGGCCCCGCTGGTCGGCGACGCGGTCCGCGCGCACCGGGTGGACGTCCTGCTGGTCGCCCTCGGCCTGATCGACCTGGGCTTCTACACCAACGCCCGGCAGACGGCGGACAACGTGCGGCTCTTCGTGACCGAGGCGCGGTCGGCGAACCCCCGGGTGCGGATGGTCGTCCTGCCGGTGATACCCAACTCCCGCGCGCTGGAGGACCCCGAGTTCGCGCTGGAGGTCGCCGCCTTCAACGAACTCCTGGCCAAGGCGGTCGCCGACCTCGACGAGCCCCGCTCGCCCCTGCTGCTGGCCTCGCCGCCGCCCGGGTACGGCATCGACCACGACACCTACGACGGCACGCACCCCAACGCGAACGGCGAACACAAGATCGCGGAAGCCTTCGCGGAGGCGATGCACCAGGGGTGGGGACTGGGCGGGGAGTACGACCGGGGCTGATGCCCCGCTCCGGCCCACGCCTCCTGCCGTGACCCGGTCACTGTGCGTATCGTTGAACCGCGCGGTCGCGCTCGTGCGGAGGGCGGCCGGGGAGGAGCGCCACCATGACCGTCCTGGAAGACAGGATCGAGATCGAGATGGCCGACGACAACGCCGAGCGCCTGGACCAGTGGTTCGAGCGACTCGCCCGGATGCCCGTCCCCGAGGGTTACAAGGCAGAGATCGTGGGGGGCTGCGTCTTCATGACGCCACAGCGGGACGTCCACTGGGAGACCATTCGCGAGATCCTCTGGGCGCTCGAAGACCGGTTCGGAAGGCGCGCGCGGGTGTTCTCGGACGTCCGTATCGACTTCCCCGGTCCCCAGAACGGCTTCTGCCCCGATGTGGCCAAGCTGCGCGACGGCGCCGCGAAGGACGACGAGGGCCGCTGGCGGTACGAGGACGTCGAGTTCGTCGCCGAGGTCGTCTCCAAGGGGACCGCCCAGAACGACTACGGGCCCAAGCGGACCGCGTACGCACTCGCCGGGGTGCCCGTGTACCTGATCGCCGACCCGTACCAGGGAGCGTGTCATGTGTACACCGAGCCCAAGGAGGGCGACTACGCGTACAACCTGCGCGTCGGCTACGGAACCGACGTCGACATGACCACGACTCCCCTCGCGCTCACTCTCAGGACCGACGACTTCCCGCGCGACTGATCCCCCTTGCTTGGAGTGCACTCCAGGACGTTGGCTTGGAGACCATGGAGTACACGCAGCTCGGACGCACCGGACTCAAGGTCAGCCGACTCGTCCTCGGCACCATGAACTTCGGCCCCCTGACGGACGAGGCCGACAGCCACACGATCATGGACGCGGCTCTCGACGCCGGCATCAACTTCTTCGACACGGCGAACGTGTACGGCTGGCGCGAGAACAAGGGCCGTACGGAATCGATCATCGGGAACTGGTTCGCGCAGAACGGCGAGCGGCGCGACAAGGTCGTCCTCGCCACCAAGGTCTACGGCAACATGGCCGCCGAGGGCGACGCCTGGCCCAACCACGACAAGCTCTCCGCGCTCAACATCCGGCGGGCGGTCGACGCCAGCCTGAAGCGGCTGCGGACCGACCACATCGACGTCTACCAGTTCCACCACATCGACCGCTCGACCCCCTTCGAGGAGATCTGGCAGGCCGTCGACGTACTGGTGCAGCAGGGGAAGATCCTCTACGTCGGCTCCTCCAACTTCCCCGGCTACAAGATCGCCCAGGCCAACGAGATCGCCGCCCGCCGCGGCACCATGGGCCTGGTCAGCGAGCAGTGCCTCTACAACCTCGCCGAGCGGCGCGCCGAGATGGAGATCGTCCCGGCCGCGCGGGAGTACGGGCTCGGCGTCATCCCCTGGTCGCCGCTCCAGGGCGGTCTGCTGGGCGGGGTGCTCAAGAAGGAGGCCGAGGGCGGACGCCGTGCCTCCGGCCGGACGGCCGAGGTCCTCGCCGACCCGGCCGGACGCGCGCAGATCCAGGCGTACGAGGATCTGCTCGACAAGCACGGCGTGGAGCCCGGCGAGGCCGCGCTGGCCTGGCTGCTCACCCGGCCGGGTGTGACCGGCCCGATCGTCGGCCCGCGCACCCCCGAGCAGCTCGCCTCGGCGCTGCGCGCCGTCGAGCTGGAGCTGGGCGAGGAGCTGCTGGCGGGTCTCGACGAGATCTTCCCGGGGCCGGGCCCGTCCCCGGAGGCCTTCGCCTGGTAGGCGGCCCGCCTTCGGACCGCTGACGGACGGCCACAGACGGTCGACGCACGGCCGACGGACGGTCACCGGGGATCGCCCCGGTGGGCCGGACCGTCGGCCCGGCGGGCCGGCCCGGGTCACGGCGCCTGGAGGGGCACGGGCTCACCCGGTCCCGGACCCCTACGGCCGCGGCCCCGCACGGCCGCGCTCACCTGCCGAGCGCGGCCGCCAGGGCGACGACGACGAACAGCAGCACAAGCACACCGGCCATGATCCGGTTCCGGGTTTTCGGGTCCACGCGTCCGAGCGTAACCGGCCCCGGCGCAAACCCGTCCGGCGGACCGTCCTGAAGCCGCCCGGCTCCGCTCAGGCCACGTGGCCCCCGTCACTCCCGGTGTCCCCGGCGCTCTCCTCGCTCCCGTCGTCCCCGGTTCGCCGGGCGGAGCCCAGCGGCCAGCGGACGACCGTCTCGTAGCGGGGCTGCTCGCCGGGCACGCCCGACTTCGGCAGGTTGCTGCGGACCAGGCACAGGTCCGTCACCGTCCAGGTGTCGCTGGTGAACCCGGCGAGGGCCTCGACGTACGGGCGGGTGTCGATCCCGTCGCGGCTGCGGGCCACCGTGAGATGGGCCTGGTAGCGGCGGTGCTCGCCCATGGGCACGCCCGCCTTGCGCGCGGCGGCCTCGCTGCGGTCGGCCAGCAGCCGCAGCGTCTCCAGGTCGCCGGCCGCGCCCGTCCACAGCGCCCGTCCGTGCCCGAACTGCCCGCCGCCGCGCAGCGCCAGCGGGAAGGGGGACGTGCGGTGCGCGGCGCGCTCCAGCCGGACCGACAGCGCGGGTACGAGGTCGTCGTCGACCTCGCCGTAGAACGCGAGCGTGAAGTGCCAGCCGGGGCGGCCCGTCCAGCGCAGCCCCTGCGCGCCGGGCAGCTTGCGCAGGGTGTCGACCTCGGCGGCCAGTTCGCGGGTGACGTCCTGCGGGGGCAGCACGGCGGCGAAGAGTCTCATGGACGTCACCCTTCCAGGGAACGGACCGTCCGGCGAGCCTCCCGCCCACGCACGTACGCCCCCGCCCGCCCGGGAGGCGCGGAGCCGGTGTCCCGGGCGGCCGGACGGACGACGGCGCATCGCGCCGGAGCCGGCACCCCGGGGGAAACGCAGAGGGCCGGGGGAGCGGTCTCCCCCGGGCCCGGCACGTACGCTGCGGCGGCTCAGACCGCCGCGGCCAGTTCCTCCTGGCGCTCCTTCGGGACGAAGCCCACCCGCGGGTGGCCGTGGTTCCAGCCCACCGCCAGCCGCAGTCCGCCGACGCGGGCCATGACCAGGCCGATGGTGACGGCCGCGACGGCCGAGACGGCACCGCCCGCCGCCAGTCCGGCCCGCACTCCGTAGGTGTCCGTGATCCAGCCGGCGATCGGCGCGCCCACCGGCGAGCCGCCCATGAAGACCATCATGTACAGGGCCATCACCCGGCCGCGCATGGCCGGGTCGGTGGCCATCTGGACGCTGGTGTTGGCGGTGACGTTGACCGTCATGCCGAACATCCCGATGGGGGCCATGAGCAGGGCGAACAGCCACAGGGAGGGGCTGAGGGCGGCGACGATCTCGACCGCGCCGAAGACCACCGCCGCCGCGACCAGCACCCGCATCCGCGCCGTGCCCCGGCGGGCGGCGAGCAGCGCGCCGGCCAGTGAGCCGACCGCCATCAGCGTGTTGAAGAGGCTGTAAGATCCCGCCCCCGCGTGGAAGACGTCGTCGGCGAAGGCCGAGAGGTACACGGGGAAGTTGAACCCGAAGGTGCCGATGAACCCGACCAGGGCGATCGTCCAGATCAGCTCGGGCCGCCCGGCGACGTAGTGCAGACCCTCGCGCAGCTGACCCTTGCCGCGCGGGGCCCGCTCGACGACGTGCAGTTCGCGGGCGCGCATCAGCAGCAGTCCGGCGATGGGCGCGACGAAGGACAGGCCGTTGGCGAGGAACGCCCAGCCGGTGCCCACCCCGGTGATCAGCAGGCCCGCCACGGCGGGGCCGACCAGCCGGGCGGACTGGAAGTTCGCGGAGTTCAGGCTGACCGCGTTCTGCAACTGGTCGCGGCCGACCAGTTCGGTGACGAAGGACTGGCGGGCCGGATTGTCGACGACCGTGGCGAGACCGACGGCGAAGGCTGCGAGGTAGACGTGCCAGACCTGGACGTCTCCGGACAGCGTCAGGAAGGCCAGCACGAGCCCGGTCACGGCCATCGCGGACTGGGTGACGAGCAGGGTGCCGCGCTTGGGCAGCCGGTCGACGAGGACGCCGCCGAAGAGGCCGAAGAGCAGCATCGGCAGGAACTGCAGGGCCGTCGTGACGCCGACGGCCGTGGAGGAGCCGGTGAGGCTGAGGACCAGCCAGTCCTGGGCGATGCGCTGCATCCAGGTCCCCGTGTTGGAGACGACCTGGCCGATGAAGAACAGGCGGTAGTTCCTGACCTTCAGTGAGCTGAACATCGAGGACCGGCGGGACCGGCCGGGTGAGGTGTCGTGGATGGTCGGTGCGGGGGCGGAAGGTGCTCCGGATCCCGTACTCAAAAGGATTCGCCTCCTCGTCCGGCCGCCCGTTCGCCTGACGCGCGGCCGGGTTGTGCCGGTCTACAGGTGTGCGAGCTTCTCCAGGACGGGGGCGGCAGCGCGCAGTTTCGCCCACTCGTCGTCGTCGAGGCCGTCGACCAGGGAGGCAAGGAAGGCGTTCCGCTTGCGGCGGCTCTCCTCCAGCATCGCCGTGGCCTGTTCGGTCTGGGTGACGACCTTCTGGCGCCGGTCCTCGGGGTGAGGCTCCAGCCGGACCAGGCCCTTGGCCTCCAGCAGCGCGACGATGCGGGTCATCGACGGCGGCTGGACGTGTTCCTTGCGGGCGAGTTCGCCCGGGGTCGCGCTCCCGCACAGGGACAGGGTGCCCAGCACCGACATCTCGGTCGGGCTGAGCGACTCGTCGACTCGCTGGTGCTTGAGCCGACGGGACAGCCGCATGACTGCGGATCGCAGGGAGTTCACGGCGGCAACATCGTCGCCATGGGTAAGGTCCGACATGGTCTTTAGCGTAACTCATTACTCTCGCTAAAGACCAATGGGAAACGCGCGGCACGCGCTCACGGCCGTCGGGGCGCGCGGGGATGCCCGTGACCCGGACGGCTCAACCCAGATATCACTCATACGGGTGATCCATAGGGGGAACGTCTCGCGCCACACCGAAGCGTGCAGCGACTCTCGTACGCATGGGGACCAGCGTGCTCAGCCTGCGTGTGGACGGGGAGCTGCTCGAGAGGCTCCGGGAACATGCCGCGAAAAGGGGAATGAGCGTCCAGGACTATGTCGTCCGGACGCTCATTCGCGATGACTTCGACGAGCGGTTCCAGACCGCCGTCGAGGAGACGGAGAAGTTCTACGGGGTCACGTGAGAACCCCGCGCCATCAGGTCAGGCCGAGGGCCGGCATCAGGTAGTAGAAGGCGAACACCGCCGAGACGACGTACATCGCGGCCGGGATCTCCTTGGCCCGGCCGGCCGCCAGCCGCATCACCACGAAGGTGATGAAGCCCATGCCGATACCGTTGGTGATCGAGTAGGTGAACGGCATCATGACCATCGTGACGAAGGCCGGGATGGCGATGGTGAAGTCGGCCCAGTCGATCTCCTTGACCGAGCCGGCCAGGATCAGGAAGCCGACCGCGATCAGGGCGGGGGTGGCCGCCTGGGACGGGACCATCGTGGCGATCGGGGTGAGGAACAGGGCCACGGCGAACAGGGCGCCGGTGACGACGTTCGCGAAGCCGGTGCGGGCGCCCTCGCCGACGCCTGCCGTGGACTCCACGAAGCAGGTGGTGGCCGAGGAGGAGGAGGCGCCGCCCGCGGCGACCGCGATGCCGTCGACGAAGAGGACCTTGTTGATGCCGGGCATCTGACCCTGCGCGTCGGTCAGCTTGGCCTCGTCGCTGATGCCCATGATCGTGCCCATCGCGTCGAAGAAGCACGACAGCAGGACCGTGAAGACGAACAGCACACCGGTCAGCACGCCGACCTTGTCGAAACCGCCGAACAGGCTGAACTTGCCGATCAGACCGAAGTCGGGGGTGGCGACGGGGTTGCCGGGCCACTTCGGCGTCGTCAGACCCCAGGACGGGATCGTCGCGATCGCATCGATGATCATCGCCAGGACGGTCATGGCGACGATCGAGATCAGGATCGCGCCGGGAACCTTGCGCACGATGAGCGCCAGGGTCAGCAGCGTGCCCAGGATGAAGACCAGCACCGGCCAGCCGGTGAGGTGACCGTCGACGCCCAGCGTGAGCGGGACGGTGGTGTGGGCGGCGTCCGGGATCCGGGAGACGAAGCCGGAGTCGACCAGACCGATCAGCATGATGAACAGGCCGATACCGATGGCGATGGCCTTGCGCAGCCCGTAGGGCACGGCGTTCATGACCCGCTCGCGCAGACCGGTGGCGACCAGCAGCATCACGACGAAGCCGGCCAGGACCACCATGCCCATGGCGTCCGGCCAGGTCATCCGCGGGGCGAGCTGGAGCGCGACCACGGAGTTGACACCCAGACCCGCGGCGAGCGCGATGGGCACGTTGCCGATGACACCCATGAGGAGGGTGGTGAAGGCCGCCGTGACCACGGTCGCCGTGACCAGCTGGCCGTTGTCGAGCTGGTGCCCGTACATGTCCTTCGCGCTGCCCAGGATGATCGGGTTCAGCACGATGATGTAGGCCATCGCGAAGAAGGTGGCGAAACCGCCACGGATCTCCCGGGACAGCGAACTGCCCCGCTCGGAGATCTTGAAGTAGCGGTCGAGAGCGCCGTACGCGGGCGTGCCGCCCGGCTGCTCGGGCGCGGGAACCTTGGCGGGGGCCGAGGTGGACATGCGGGACCTCAGGGGGTGACGGGGGTGGGGAACATGATCGAGCCTCGCCGCTCCCAGGTCACCTTCAGCGTTCCCCCACGATGCTGTTGGTGTTTCCTACGACAAGAAGTGGCCAGGCTCGTACCGTTTCAGTATGAACATATGAAGTCGATTTAGCTATCTCCGCGCGTAGACCCCATATCCCACAGGTGACCCACCGCTCCCTGCGTCACCACCCCGACGGCCTCGTAAGCTGTGCGCATGACCAAATGGACCCCCACGCACGAGGCGCCCGAGCCCCTGGAGGGCCCCGTGGTCGCCACCATCACCGGCGGCACGATCATCTGGTTCGTCCTGTTCCTCGTGCAGCTCCCCTTCTACGGCTGGTACGCGGACCACGGCCACGCATGGTGGATCTGGACCTGTCTGGCCGGCGGCGGGCTGGGCCTGATCGGCATCTGGTACGTACGCAAGCGCGACGCGGCGATCAAGCGGGCGGCCGCGGCGGCGGCGGTCCCGGCGGCCGAGTAGCCACCGGAACGACGGGCCCGCCGGAACCACGGGTCCGCACACCCGTCGGAACCACGGGCCCGGGCCCCGCGTCGTCCGTGCCGGTCGTCCCTGCCGGGCGCCCGTACGACCACGGCATCAGCCCCCGCGCGCCCTCCTCGTCCTCAGGTCGGAACTTCCGCCCACTCGGCGGGTGAACCGTCAAATCCGCACGTACCGTCGAAGGCATGAGGCACATCGACGCCGGCGCCGAGCTCGATCCCGTGCACCCCGTCCCCATGCCCCCGCCGCCGGCCACCGGACTCAGCACCGCCCAGGTCGCCGAGCGCGTGGCCCGTGGACAGGTCAACGACATCCCCGTGCGCAGCAGTCGTTCCCTGACCGAGATCACCCGCGCGAACGTCTTCACCCGGTTCAACGCGATCATCGGCGTGCTCTGGCTGATCATGCTGTTCGTCGCGCCGTTCCAGGACAGCCTGTTCGGCTACGTGATCCTCGCCAACACCGGTATCGGCATCGTCCAGGAGTGGCGGGCGAAGAAGACCCTGGACTCGCTCGCCGTCGTCGGGGAGACCCGGCCGACGGTCCGGCGGGACGGCGCGGCCGTCCAGATAGCCACCTCCGAGCTCGTGCTCGACGACCTCGTCGAGATCGGGCCGGGGGACAAGGTCGCCGTCGACGGCGTCTGCGCCGAGGCCGACGGGATGGAGGTCGACGAGTCGCTGCTCACCGGTGAGGCCGACCCGGTCGTCAAGCGGCCCGGCGACCCGGTGCTCTCCGGCAGCTTCGTGGTGGCCGGCGGCGGGGCCTTCAAGGTCACCAAGGTGGGCCGCGAGGCCTACGCCGCCCAGCTCGCCGAGGAGGCCTCCCGCTTCACCCTGGTCCACTCCGAGCTGCGCTCCGGCATCTCCACGATCCTGAAGTACGTGACCTGGATGATGATCCCGACCGCGATCGGCCTGATCATCAGCCAGTTCTTCGTCCAGCAGCACGGATTCAAGGACTCCATCGCCCGGACGGTCGGCGGGATCGTCCCGATGGTCCCGGAGGGGCTCGTGCTCCTCACCTCCGTCGCCTTCGCCATCGGCGTCATCCGGCTTGGCCGAAAACAGTGCCTCGTCCAGGAGCTGCCCGCCATCGAGGGACTCGCCCGCGTCGACATCGTCTGCCTCGACAAGACCGGCACCCTCACCGAGGGCGGCATGGACGTCACCGAGCTGCGCCCGCTCGGCGGCCACGAGGAGTCCCACGTACGCAGGGTGCTCGGTGCGCTCGGCGAGTCGGACCCGCGGCCCAACGCCTCCCTCCAGGCCGTCATCGACGCCTACCCGGACACCGAGGAGTGGCGCTGCACCGAGTCCCTGCCGTTCTCCTCCGCCCGCAAGTACAGCGGCGCCTCCTTCAGCGAGGGCAACGGCGAGTCGAGCACTTGGCTGCTCGGGGCCCCCGACGTGCTGCTGCCCGACACCGACCCCGCCCTCGCCGAGACCGGGCGGCTCAACGAGCAGGGGCTGCGGGTCCTGCTGCTCGCCCGGGCCACCCGCGACCTCGACGGTCCCGACGTGGCGAAGGACGTCCGGCCCGCCGCCCTCGTCGTACTGGAGCAGCGGCTGCGCCCGGACGCGGCGGACACCCTCGGCTACTTCGCCGAGCAGAACGTCCACGCCAAGGTGATCTCCGGTGACAACGCGGTGTCCGTCGGGGCGGTCGCGGGCAAGCTCGGGCTCACCGGCACCGCCGTCGACGCGCGCGGGCTGCCCACGGACCGGGGGGAGATGGCGCGGGCCCTGGACGAGGGCACCGTGTTCGGGCGGGTCACCCCGCAGCAGAAGCGGGAGATGGTGGGCGCCCTCCAGTCCCGCGGCCACACGGTCGCGATGACCGGGGACGGGGTGAACGACGTGCTCGCGCTCAAGGACGCCGACATCGGTGTGTCCATGGGCTCGGGATCCGAGGCGACCCGGGCCGTCGCGCAGATCGTGCTGCTGAACAACAGCTTCGCCACGCTGCCCTCGGTGGTCGGCGAGGGGCGGCGGGTGATCGGCAACATCACCCGGGTGGCCACGCTCTTCCTGGTCAAGACCGTCTACTCGGTCCTGCTGGCCGTGCTGGTGGTGTGCTGGCAGGTCGAGTACCCGTTCCTGCCCCGGCACCTGACCCTGCTGTCCACCCTGACCATCGGCGTCCCGGCGTTCTTCCTGGCCCTCGCCCCCAACAAGGAGCGCGCCCGGCCGCACTTCGTCCGGCTGGTCATGCGGTACGCGATCCCGGGCGGGGTGGTGGCCGGGGCGGCGACCTTCGTGACCTATCTGCTCGCCCGCCACCACTACTCCGGGGCGGACTCGCTGGACGCGGAGACGAGCGCGGCCACGCTGACCCTGTTCCTGATCTCGATGTGGGTGCTGGCGATCATCGCCCGCCCGTACACCTGGTGGCGGGTCGTCCTGGTCGCCTCGATGGCCGCCGGGTTCCTGGTGGTGCTGGTGGTGCCGTCGCTCCAGAGTTTCTTCGCGCTGAAGCTGGAGGGGACGGCGATGCCCTGGACGGCCGTGGGCATCGCGGCGGTGTCGGCCGTCGTCCTGGAACTGCTGTGGAAGTGGGTCGACCGCCGCTTCCCCGCATGACGGAACGCCGGCACCCGCAGTACTGGCGGTACTGCCGGTGCCGGCGTTCGGTGCGGACGCTGTGGGTGCGGTGGCTGCCGCGGCCGCCGCCTGCCGGCGGCCACCGCCGCCCACGGCCTCTTACAGCCGGGTGCGGCTCTTACTGCACGTCGATGAAGTCGCCCGCGGCGTTGACGGCCGGGGTCGTCGTGGTGCCCGCGAAGACGTAGCGGTAGTAGCCGTCGGCGGACGCGGTGACCGTCGTCTTCAGGGCGCCCGTGGAGCTGGTCTTGACCGTCTTGACGGTCGTGTAGGCGGTGGCGCCCTTCTTCTTGAACTGGAGCTTCACCGGCTGGGTGGCGTAGCCGGCGTACTTGCCGCTGTCCCAGTTCGCGCGGGTCAGCGCGCCGGTGACCGTGATGGTCTTGCCCTTCTTGACCGGCTCCGGCGAGGCGTTGACCGTCAGCTTCGACAGGCGCTGGACGTTCTTGGCGCCCAGGTCGCCCTGCCACTTGATGTTGCTGCTGTTGGTGGCGACCGCGACGGCGCCGACCTTCCAGGCGCCGGCCTCGTCGTTGAACAGGTCCTCGGTCTCGTCGGAGGAGGCCGGACGGTACTGGAGCTTGGCCGTGCACTTGAGCACGGTCGAGGAGGACGCGGTGCAGGTGCCCGGGCCGTCACCGCCGAGCATGTCGGTCGGCGCGGTGATGGAGGTGCCGCGGTAGAGGACCGGGCCGCTCTGGAAGGAGCTCGCGCTGACCGTCGCGGGGTGCGTCACCGTGTAGGTCGCGGTGACCGTGACCTGCGCGGTGGCGCCGACCACGATGTTCTTGCCGGCGTTGACCACGACGTTGGAGAAGGTGACGGCGGACAGCGGGTTGCCGGCGGCCTGCGCGGCCGGGACGGCGAAAGCGGAGAGGGCCAGGGCGCCGGAGACGGCGGCCACAGTGGCTCGAATACGCATGGGGTTCCCCAGGTGGAGAAGGGGTCCCGCCGCTGGCCGTTCCTCACGGTTCGTCGTCGGCGCGGGACCCAAGTGATCGGTGAGTCTGTTGACTCGCCGAGTGAGATCAGCGAGACATGCGACTGGTTGTACGGGTGATGCGAAGGAACCCGATTTTTTATGTTCGCGTTACGCACCGATGACGAAGCACAGAGCAGAACGCCCGGCCCCGGGAGACCACGGGACCGGGCGGAGACGCGGAGCGCGACGGCACTGGCTACCGCACGTCGATGAAGGACTACCGTACGTCTATGAAGTCGCCCGCGGCGCTGACCGCCGGGGTGGTCGTGGTGCCCGCGAAGCTGTAGCGGAAGTAGCCGTCGGCGGCGGCCTTGACCGTGGTGCTCAGGGCACCCGTCGAGCTGGTCCTGACCGTCTTGACCGTGGTGTAGGCGGTGGCGCCCTTCTTCTTGAACTGGAGCTTCACCGGCTGGCCGCTGTACCCCGCGTACTTGAGGGTCTCCCAGTTGGCGCGGGCCAGCTTGCCCGTGACCGTGATGGTCCTGCCCTTCTTGACCGGCTCCGGCGTGGCGTTGGCCGTCAGGGTCGCGGCGCGCTGGACCCGGTGGGTCGTCTGGTAGTCGTTCCAGTAGACCCTGCCGTCACGGGCGAACACCCCCAGCGCCACGTGCCAGGTGCCGGCCTGCAGGTTGGCGGTCAGGTTGCTGCCCGGGACGGCGGTGACGGTCAGGCTGCAGGTCGAGGTGGTGGCGCTGGCGGCGGTGCAGGTGGCCCTGCCCTCGTTCGCCAGCAGCAGCCCGTCGAGGCCGCTGTCGAGGTTGGTGCCGTGCCACAGGTCGACGTCGATGTCCTGGATGCCGCTGGAGTGGCTCGCGGTCACCGACACCGTGAACTTCTTCGAGGCCGACGGACCGACGACGATGTTCGCGCCGGAGTTGACCGAGACCTTGGAGACCTTCGGCAGTTCGTCCGCGGCCGTCGCGGCCGTCGCGGCCGGCACCGCCAGGGCGGTCAGGACGAGGGCGCCCGAGACGGCCGCGACGGTGGCTGGGATGCGCATACGGTCCCCCGCTTGAAGGAGGCCCGCCGTCCGTCGTCGCACACGGTTCGCGAGGACGGCAGGGCCCGATGGGTCGTGGAGTCTGCTGACTCACATGATCAGATGCGTGACGCGGGTAAACGGTTGTACACGAGATGAAAACCTCGTGGCGTTCGGGGCGTTACGGCGGCTCAGTCGAACCAGCGGTCCCGCGCCAGCTCGTCCGTCCGTGAGGGGTCCTCCAGCAGCGCCGCGACCTCGAAGCGGCGCGGCCACTGGCCGGCCGCCCAGGCCAGGCCCGCGGCGACCCCCTCCAGGGTCGAGGCGTGCAGGACGCCGTCGTCGGTGAGCCGCCAGTCGATCTCCACGCCGTCCACGAGGAGCTCCTCGTGCTCGACGTAGGACCGCGGGGTCCGCGGCCCGAGCAGCACCCGCACCGGATCCGGTACGTCGTGCTCGGCGCCCTCGGAGCCGACCTCGCCGGTGACGGACTCGCTCAGCCGCCGCACCTGGAACAGCTCGGCCAGCCGGCCGGCGAGCGCCGGGCGCACCGGCAGCAGCGGCACGCCCTCGGTGAAGGGCAGCAGGTCGGGCGAGTCGACCACCACCGCGTCGGCCGCGTCCACCACCTCCACCCGGCCGTCGACGACCGCGCGCAGCTCGTCGGGCAGGGTCACCTGCTCGGGGTCCAGATCGGACAACGCGCAGTACAGGCCGTGCAGTTGGGCGGCGGTGACGGAGCGCTCCGGGTCGGCCAGCCGGTCGAGCAGTTCGGCGGCGCCGCCGGGCTCGTCGAGCAGCGCGGCCACCGAGGTGCGTACCCCGAGGGCCCGCAGCACCTGCTCGTCGTCGAACCCGGTCGCGTCGGCCTCGTCGTACAGGCCGCGCAGCAGCGGGTCGCCGCCGGCCGAGAGCAGACCGGCCGGACGCCGGCCGTCGATCACCGGGTGCCCGCGCAGCCACCAGGCCGTGTAGGGCCGTACGACCTCGTGGGTGCCGTCGGGCAGCAGGATGCGCAGCGGCTGGACGAGGGCGTCGCGCAGCGGCGGCCGGGCCAGCATGGCCAGCGCCTGCGGCCAGCTGTCCTCGTCGACCAGGTCGAGATCGCGTACGGCGACGAGTTCGGTGGCCACCGGCGGCACCGGGGTGTCCGGGAACCGGTCGAGGACGTCCTCGCACCACACGTCGACGGCGTCCAGCAGACCGGCGTCGTCGGGCTGGGCGAAGTCGCCCTCGCGGGGCTCCAGTTCGTCCGGGTCGAGGACCACGTCCGTGGCGCGGACCAGGGCGAAGCCGGCCAGCACGCCGCAGGCGGCCAGCGGCTGTTCGCCCCACTTGTCGGCCAGTTCGGCGTCGACGAAGGCCAGTTCGTCCTCGCGCATCACCTGGGCGAAGGGGCTGCCGGGCAGCACCAGCTCGCCGGCCGGGGCGAGTTCGCCGTCCTCGTCGGGCAGGGCGAGGGCGCCGAGCCAGGGTTCGTCGCCGGGCTCGATACCGGCCTCCCGGACCAGGGCGAGGACGATGTCGGCGAGTTCCTCGGCGTCCAGGACGTCCTCCTCCCACGCCCCGCCCATGTCGTCGAGGGAGGCGGCGACGGCACCCCGCACCTGGGGGGTGGTGAGGACGGAGCGGGCCAGGGCCGGCAGGGCGCCGAGCTTCTCCAGCAGGGGGTGGACGGCGTCCGGGTGGGCGACCTTCAGGCCGAGCCGGGCCAGCACCTCGGGTTCGATCAGGGCGCCGTCCGGGGAGGGCATCAGCACCTGCCGGGGACCGACGGTGGTGCGCCCGTCGGCGAGCGGCACGGGCAGCCCGGAGAGCCGGTCGGGGTCGACCCCGGCGAGGCTGTCGTACAGCCGCCGCCACCAGTCGGGCTCCTTCTCCAGCCCGGCCAGCCGGTCGACCGCGTCGGCGAGCGGCACCCGGGCCACGCCCAGCGTGCGCAGCTCGACCCGGCGTTCGAGGCCGGCGGGCAGCAGGGTGGGGAGCACCTCGGCGAGCACCCGGACGGTGTCGCCGCCCGCGCCCTCGACCACTTCGGCGTCGCGCGGACGCAGGGCCTCCGGCAGATCGGGGTCGGGTGTGCCGTCGGGCCGGACCGCGGGCGGCAGGAAGGCCGTACGGGGCAGGCGCTCCAGGATCGCCTGGCGCAGGGCGCCGTCGAGGCCGCCCTTGCCGAGCGGGCCGGGCACGAGGTCGAGGATGCCCTCGCCCACCGGGCGCCAGTCGGTGAGGAGTTCGGTGTAGGTGTCGGCCGCGCGCTGCACGAGGAAGTCGGTGAGCGGGCCGGGGGCGGCGTGGCGCCGGGTGGGGTCCAGCGGGAGGGACGCGATGAGCAGGGCGGGGACGCCGAGGGGCTCGTCGCTGGGGGTGGGGGCGTGCACGAACGGGCTGGTCCGGGGGTAGCCGGGCGAGCCGTCCCCGGCCACGGGCACGGCCCAGGTGACCGACCAGTGGGGGCGCAGCCGCTCCTCCACGGGGCGGTCGACGAGCAGGTCCGGGGTGAGCGGGCCGTGGGCGGTGGCCGTACACCAGCGGGTGGTGCCGTCCCGGGAGTCCTCCACGACCGTGTGCGCGCCGTCCGTACGACGGCGCAGCGTGCGCGGGCTGCCGTCGCCGATCTCGACCACGACCTCCGTCAGGCCGGGCAGGGCGAGCAGGAGGGCGTCGTCCACGGCGCCCAGAAGGCGCTCGGCGAGGTCGGCGGCGGCCGTGTCGCGCAGCGGGAGGACGACGACCGTGTCGTACGGGTCGGGCGCGGTGCCCTCGGCGGGGAACGGCAGGCGCAGCAGCGGGACATGGCCGTCCCGGCGGCGGATCTCGTCGCCCAGGCCGGGGCTGTGCCCGGCCTGCTCCACGGCCAGCTCGCGGGCCTCGGCCAGGGACCAGCGCACTCCGCCGTGGCGGGCGAGGACCGCGGGTTCGTCGGTGACGGCGAGGACGGCGGCGAAACCGACGCCGAACCGGCCCACCGCGCCGTCGTGGGCGTCGCGTTTGGCGGAGGCGCGCAGGGTGGACAGCGACTCGACGCCTACCGCGTCCAGCGGGGCGCCGGTGTTGGCGGCGGCCAGGACGCCGTCGCGGAGGGTGAGCCGCAGTCGGCCGGGTACGCCCGCGCGGGCCGCGGCGTCCGCCGCGTTCTGGGCGAGCTCGACGACGAGCCGGTCGCGGTAGCCGCCGAGGACCAGGTCCTCCTCGGCGTTGGCGTCCTCGCGGAAGCGGGCGGGGCTGGTGGCCCAGGCGTCGAGCACACCGCGGCGCAGACGGGCCGTGCCGAAGGGGTCCGCGCCCTCGGGTGCCGGCCGCACGAACTTGCTCACGTTCACACTCTCCTCATCGGCGTGAGGTCGAAGGTACCGCGCGGCCGGGCCCGCTCCCGCCGCTGTGGCCCACGAAGATCCGGCCTTTCCCGCGCCCGCGGACCGGGCGTACGGGAGCACGCACCCGACACGCCCGAGGCACTACGCGTACCCAGGCATCCCCGGCCCCATGGGCACCCACGCCCCTGGAAGCCCCACAAGCACCCGCACGCCTCGGGACATGCTCCGGGCAGGGACGGAAGCAGGGGCAGGGCCGGGCAGGGCCGCAAGCGGAGGCGGGAACGGGCCGAGGCGGAAGCAGGAGCGGGGCAGGGCGGGGCGGGGCCGGCCAGTGGGCGTGTGCTGGCCGGTGGAGCTCCGGGGGCCGGGCAGGGGGGCTACGAGTGCCCCAGCTCCGCCGTCTCCTCGTCCGCCGTCACCGCCGGCACCGACCCCGAGTCGGGCGCCGGGCGGAGCGGGAAGGGGTCCACCCGGGTCTCGTCGATCACCGGCTCGGCCGGGCGGGGCGGCTTCGGCATGACCGCGGCCTCGGAGTGGCCGCCGCAGCCGTAGGCGAGGGAGACCACCCGGCCGTCGGCCGGGGAGAACTCATTGGCGCAGACGCCGAACGCCTGCCCGAGGGAGCCGCCGATGGGCACCAGGAAGCCGCAGCTCACGCAGGACGCGGGGGCTGCCTGGGCCATCGCGGTCTTCGACCCGAAGGCCTCCTCCCAGCGGTCGGCGCCGACGTGCAGGCCGTACCGGGACAGCACCCGCGCCCGGCGCATCCCGAGCTCCTCGGCCACCGCGGCGAGCGTGCCACGGGCGGGGACGACGGGCTGTGCCGCGGGCGCGCCCGCGGTGACCTCCGCGTCCTCGGCCTCCACCAGCTCGGCCATCTCGTGCGAGACCGGCGCGTTCGGCGGGGGCTCGTCCTCGCCGGAGTAGCCCGGCTCCAGCCGCAGATCGTCGGCCTCGGTGGGCAGCAGGTCGCCGGGACCCATGTCGCCGGGGCGCAGCCGTTCGCTCCACGGCACCCACTCCGGCGCGAGCACCGAGTCGGGGCCGGGCAGCAGGACCACCTCGTCGAGGGTGACGATCTTCGCGCGGGACGCCCGCGCCACGGTCACGGCCCAGCGCCAGCCCCGGTAGCCCAGCTCCTTGCACCCGAAGAAGTGCGTGACAACGCGGTCACCCTCGGAGACCAGCCCCACATGCTCGCCGACCACACCCGGCGCGGCGGCCTCCTCGGCGGCGGCGCGGGCGAGGTCGACCGCCTCGGCGCACAGGCGGTCGGGGGTGCGGCTTCGCGTTGTCGCTGCGCTCACAGGTATCGCTTCTCTCCTACGCCGTCTCTCGGGTGCGCCGGCCTGAAGGCGGCAGGGCGGACGGAGCGGACCGAAGGGCCGCGTCGACGTCCGCGCCCGACGCGCTCGGGCGCACCTACGTCATCCATTCTGCGGGATGTCCGAGAGGCGCGCGGCCGAGAACGTTCGCCACGGCGCGCTACGCACGGTACCTGTTCGCGTCTGCTTGGCCTACACCGACGGGACTGTTCGCGGCCTCACGATGCGGTTTCGTGCTGTTTCCCGGCCGCCCCGCCATGCCGTGGAGCGGTCGGGAGCACGCCGTACGGCCGTCGGAAGCGCGGCGCGCGGCCGTCGGAAGCACGGCGCGCGGCCATGAGGTACGCGGCCATACGCGCGGTTACCGCACTAGGCACAGCTTTATCGGGGCACTATGACGTCGTGGCAGCCGCGAGGTCGCCCCAGGGCGCCGCCGGGATCGGCGGGGTGAGGGGCAGCAGCCGAGGTGGCGGTTCGGGCCGGGTCGGCGGTTCCGTCCGCGCGGTCGGCCGCGCCCTGCACCTCCCCTTCACCGGGACCGCGCGGGGCATCCGCAAGGCCACGCACGCGCACGGCGCGGGCGAGTCCGGCCTCGGCAAGCTGATCGAACTGCACGCGGTGAACGGCGCCGGCGACGTCATGATCACCGTGGCGCTCGCCTCCACGGTGTTCTTCTCCGTGCCGACCGACGAGGCGCGTGGCCGCGTCGCGCTCTACCTGGCGATCACGATGGCACCCTTCACGGTCCTCGCGCCGGTGATCGGCCCCCTGCTGGACCGGCTGCCGCACGGCCGCCGCGCGGCCATGGCGGCCGCGATGCTGGCCCGCGCGCTGCTGGCGCTGGTGCTGTCCGGGGCGGTGATCACCGGCAGCCTGGGGCTGTACCCGGCCGCGCTCGGCGTGCTGGTCGCCTCGAAGGCGTACGGGGTGGTGCGCAGCGCGGTCGTGCCCCGGCTGCTGCCGCCGGGCTTCTCCCTGGTCAAGGCGAACTCGCGGGTCACCCTCGGCGGACTCCTCGCGACCGGTGCCGCCGCGCCGGTCGGAGCGGGGCTCCAGGCGCTCGGGCCGCGCTGGCCGCTCTACGGCGCCTTCGCGATCTTCGTGGCGGGGACGTTCCTGTCCTTCAGGCTGCCGCCCAAGGTCGACTCGGCCAAGGGCGAGGACATCGCGCTGCTGGCCTCGGACGAGGAGCATGTGCGCGGGCCGCGCCGCCGGGAGGCCAGACGGCTCGGTCTGCGGACCGTCGGACCCGCGGTCACCCACGCGCTGGGCGCCAACGCCGCGCTGCGCTGTCTGAGCGGCTTCCTGATCTTCTTCCTGGCCTTCCTGCTGCGCGAGCATCCGCTGACCGGTCAGAGCGCGGCGGTGTCGCTGGGGATCGTCGGGGTCGCCGCGGGCGTGGGCAACGCGCTCGGCACGGCCGTCGGGGCCTGGCTCAGGTCGCGGGCGCCGGAGATCATCATCGTGACGGTCCTCGCGATCGTGCTGGGCGCGGCGATCACCGCCGCGGTGTTCTTCGGGGCGTTCCTGGTGGCGTGCCTGACGGCGGTCGCCGGGTTCGCCCAGGCACTGGCCAAGCTGTCGCTGGACGCGTTGATCCAGCGGGACGTGCCCGAGCCGGTGCGCACCTCGGCGTTCGCGCGCTCGGAGACGCTGCTCCAGGTGTCCTGGGTGTTCGGCGGCGCGGTGGGCATCGTGCTGCCGCTGAACGGCACGCTGGGCCTGGCGGTGGCCGCCTGCATCGTGGCCGCCGGCTGGCTGACGACCGCGCGCGGGCTGCTGGCCTCGGCGCGACGCGACGGCACGGGCCGTCCGAAACTGGCCTGACCGCGCCGCCCGGCCCGGCCCGGGGGGCCCGGTCCGCCAGCGAGTGGCGTAACCCCCGGCCGCGCCGGACCCCACTTGGGCGGAGCATGGGAGGTGCCCGATAGCCTTCGCCCATGAAGACGCTGCAATCCGTTGTGCGACGCCGCCGCGCCGTCGCAGCCGCCGGCGCCGTTTCCGCCGGACTGCTCGTTCTGTCCGCCTGCGAGAAGCCGACGCCGATCTCGACGATCACCGTGGGCACGAGCTCGGTCAGCTCCCAGGCCACCTGCTACAACGACGGCAAGTCGCTGGACACCCAGGCGCTGGTGAGCTGCCTGAAGGACACCGACATCAAGTCGATCACCGTCGACCCGGACGAGACCGTGCGCTTCGGCGTCGACCCGGAGATCGCGGACAACGGCTGGACGATCCTGATGAACGGTCAGCCGCTGACCGACTCCAGCACCAAGACCTACCGCACGATCCCCGGCAGCGTGTTCTTCAACGCCCAGTACGGCGCCAGCGGCAACTCCACACTGGTGTCCATCAAGGAGGGCGACAAGGACGTGACCGGTCTGTGGTCCTTCAAGCTCAAGAAGGACGCCTGACCACGTCCTCCGTACGTGTCCTCGTAGCCACCGCGGTTCCCGCCGAACGGGACGCGGTGGCACAGGCGTTCCCCGGGCCGGTCGACGAGGTCCGGCTGCCCGGGGTGAGCCTGCGCCGGACGGCCGGCGGTTACGACCTGCTGGCGGCCGGTGTCGGGCCCGCGCTCGCCGCCGCCTCCACCGCGACCGCCCTGACCGCGGCGGCCCTGGGCGGGACGCCCTACGCGCTCGTGGTCAGCGCCGGCATCGCCGGCGGCTTCCCGCCCGACGCGCCCGTCGGCTCGCTCGTCGTCGCCGACGAGATCACGGCCGCCGATCTGGGCGCCGAGACCGCCGAGGGATTCCTGCCGGTCACCGAGCTCGGCTTCGGGACCGTCACCCATCGTCCGCCGCACCCACTCGTACGGGAGCTCACGACGGCGCTGGACGCCCGCGCCGGGGCCGTACTGACCGTCTCGACGGTCACCGGGTCCGCCGGACGGGCGGCCCTGCTGCGCGCCCGGCACCCACGGGCCCTGGCCGAGGCGATGGAGGGCTTCGGGGTGGCCGAGGCGGCCGCCACGCACGGCACGCCAGTGCTGGAGATCCGCGCCGTCTCCAACCCCGTCGGTCCGCGTGACCGTGCCGCCTGGCGCATCGGCGACGCCCTCGCGGCCCTCACCGAGGGCTTCGCGAGGCTCGCACCCGTCCTGGAGAAGTGGAACCCGCATGACCGGTGAGCCCGCGCAGTCCAAGCTGCGGATCGCGTACTCCCCCTGCCCCAACGACACCTTCGTCTTCGACGCCCTCGCCCACGGCCGGGTCCCGGACGCCCCGGCCCTCGACGTGACCTTCGCCGACATCGACATCACCAACGGCATGGCCGAGCGCGGCGAGTCCGACGTGCTGAAGGTGTCGTACGCCGTGCTGCCGTACGTCCTCGACGAGTACGCGCTGCTGCCCTGCGGCGGCGCGCTGGGCCGCGGCTGCGGGCCGCTGGTGCTCACCCGGGACGCGGAGGCCGACCTCACGGGACGCACCGTCGCGGTGCCGAGCGAGAGGTCCACGGCCTATCTGCTGTTCCGGCTGTGGGCCGCGGACACCGTCCCCGGCGGGGTCGGGGAGATCGTCGTGATGCCCTTCCACGAGATCATGCCCGCGGTGCGGGACGGGAAGGTCGACGCGGGACTCGTCATCCACGAGGCGCGTTTCACGTATCAGAACTTCGGGCTGCACAAGCTCGCGGACATGGGCGAGCACTGGGAGAACACCACCGGGCTGCCGATCCCGCTGGGCGCGATCATCGCCAAGCGTTCGCTGGGCGCCCGGGAGCTCACCCGGCTCGCCGACTCCATCCGTACGTCCGTGCACGCGGCCTGGGACGACCCCGAGGTCTCCCGGCCCTACGTCATGGCACACGCGCAGGAGATGGATCCGGCCGTCGCCGACCAGCACATCGGTCTGTACGTCAACGAGTTCACCGCCGGTCTCGGCGAGGACGGTTATGCGGCCGTACGGGGACTGCTCACCCGTGCGGCGGCCGAGGGACTGGTACCGCCCCTCGGCCCGGACGCGCTCGCCTTCCCCTAGGACAGACTCCGGCGGTCGTCACACATCCAGCTGGTCGGCGACCGCGCGGAGCAGTCCGGCGACCTTCTTCCCGGCGGCCTTCTCGGGATAGCGGCCGCGCTCCAGGGTCTGGGAGACGCTCTCCAGAAGGGTCGTCAGGTCCTGCACGATGGAGGCCAGTTCGTCCGGCTTCTTGCGCTGCGCGGCCGCGACGGACGGGGCCGGGTCCAGCACTACGACCGAAAGGGCCTGGTCGCCGCGCTGTCCGGCGACGACTCCGAACTCAACCCGCTGCCCCGGCTTGAGTGTCTCGACTCCGGCGGGGAGGACCGAGGAATGGACGAAGACGTCGCCGCCGTCGTCACGGGAGAGAAAGCCGAAGCCCTTCTCGCTGTTGAACCACTTGACCTTGCCAGTCGGCAAAGCACACGCTCCCTCGATCCGTCCTGGACGCGCCCGGACGCACTTGAACTGCCGTCGAACCACCTTACCGGGGGTCTCTCCAGCGGAACACGCCTTAAAACGGGACCGAGGCCCTACCTGTGTGGGAAGGGCTCAAAGTGGTTGTAGAGGTTCAGTGCACGCCCCGGCTCCGGACGGGCCCGGGCCGCACTGAGCGGCCGGCGACCTGCGGTGGCCCGCCGAACTGCCGGAACGATCCTTCCGCCGCGGACAAAGGCAGGAGAAGGAAATAGGGCCCGTGCGTTTCCCGTTCGGGGGACCTTGCCTTTCCGCCCCTTACCCGTGCGCCGCTTACGCCTTTTCGGGAACGCCGGGACTTCACCCGGACCGAATTCCCTATCGCCGCGGACCCGCCGCATCCGGCCGGAAGGCGCGGACACCCGAGGGCCGAGTCCGGGAGTCATGGCGGAGGCGGGCGCTTTCCGGGTCTGCGGACGACCGGCTCGATCTCGCCGCCCGGCACGTCCACCCGGCACGACCGTCCGACACGTCAGCCCGACATGTCCGCCCGCGCGGACGTCGCCGGGCCGTCCGCGCGCGCCGGGAACTACTCTGTCCGGGTGCGTGACGAAAACCGAACCGATTCTGCCGGACCCGGCGACCGGCTGATCCGTGCCGGTGCCCTGGTCTTCTTCGCCGGTGCCGTGGCCACTCTGGTCACCATGACCCCGCTGCTGCTCGGCACGAAGCCCTTCCCGACGTACATGTTCGGGCTGAGCATGCTGATGGGCGTCGGCTTCCTGATCGCCGGTGCGGGCGTACTCCGGTCCATCGCGGCCGGCCGCCGTCAGGCGCGGGCCGCCGGGCGGTAGCACGCCAGCCAGCCCGGGAAGTGCGAGAGGTCGGGCAGGACGACGTCCGCGCCGGCCGTGCGCAGTTCCGCCGCGCTGCACGGCCCGGTGACGACCGCCACCGACAGCGTCCCGGCCGTACGCGCGCCGCGGACGTCCCCGACGTGGTCGCCCACGTAGACGTCCGCCGCGTGGGCACGCAGCGCCTGTGCCTTGGCCTCGGCCCACAGGTCGCCGATCACCTCGTCGGGTTCGATGCCCAGGTGCTCCAGGTGCAGCCGGGCGCTGGGCTCGTACTTCGCCGTCACGACGATCGTGCGCCCGCCGGCCGCCCGTACGGCCTCGATCGCGGCGCGGGCGCCCGGCATCGCGGACGTCGCGGCGACGGCGAAGGCCGGGTACATCTCCCGGTACAGCTCCACCGCGGCCGGCACCTCCTCCGCCGGGAACCAGTTGGCCAGCTCCTCCACCAGCGGCGGCCCCAGCCGGGTGACCACCAGGTCCGCGTCGATGTACGTCCCCGTCCGCTCGGTGAGCGCCCGGTAGCAGGCGTGGATGCCGGGGCGGGAGTCGATCAGCGTCATGTCGAGATCGAATCCGACGGTCAGCGCGGGAGCGGTGGTGGAGGCCATGCAGGCCATTGTGCCCACGCCGGCAGCGCGCGGGCCGGGCGCCCAGGTGCCTCACCCTGGCCTCCCCGGCTTCTCCGGCTTCTCCGGCCTCCCTGGCCTCCCTGGCCTCTCCGGCCAAGCGGTCAGCGGCTGCGCTGGGAGCGCCACACCAGGAACAGGGCCGACGCGACGGCCGCGCCCCGCACCACCCAGGGCCAGGTCTGGGCGAGCGCGTCGTTCATCTGGCCGTCGGCGATGGGGGTCCCCCACCGGCCGTCGGTCCTGCCCCACAGCCAGACCAGACCGGACGCGACCGCCAGGCCGGGCAGCCACACGACCGCCCACTTCGCCTCCGCCCGGGTCAGCCGGCGCGAGGCATAGGCGATCAGCCAGCCGAGCAGCAACGCGAACCAGTTGCCGAGCACCGCGCCGACGACGAGGGCGCCCGCGGCGATCAGCAGCAGCGGATTGCTCCAGCTGCCGGTGCCGAGGGACGGCAGGCGCCGGCGGGCGGCGGGTGCGTCCGGGACGTCGGCCGCGGTCTCCGCGCCCGGGTCCGCCGGTGCCGCCGGGTCCTTCGCGTTCTCCGGATCCTTCAGGTCCTTGCGCGGCGGCGGCTTGAGCAGCTCGGGGATCTCCACCCCGCCGACAAAGCCCGGCACCTCGTCGCCGACGCCGAAGGGACTGCTGTCCGTGCGCCACCAGTCGGGCCGGGTCGCGCTGTCGCCGAGCTCGTGCGCGGCCGCGCGGTGCGGGGGCGACGGGGCGTCCGAGGGCGGCGGCGTCTGCGGCCCCGCGGTCCGTCCCGACCGGGGGCGCGGGACCGCACGGCGCAGCCGGCCGGGCCGTCCGTCGTCCGCTCCCGCCGCCGCGTCGCGCTGTGCGGGCACGGCGGCGGCCGGTGTCTGCGGGGACCCCCCACCGCCGTCGGCGGCGGCCGCGACGACGTCGTCGGGGCTGCCGAGGCGGTCCAGGATGCGGCGTACGGCGGCCGGACTGTCCACCGGTGTCCCGGCCCGCCGCCGGTCGATCTCGTTGCGCAGCTCCGACACCAGCCGCATCCGCGCGGACGACGACAACTGCCGCTGGTGCGCCACGTCTCCGACACGGCTCAGATACTCGTAGACGACCTGGTCGCTCTCGATCCCCACGAAGTCCCCTCCGGGGCGGATGTGTTGGCTGACCCCGTGGAGGCAGACGTTACCGCTCCCGGCACGGCCGGGGCATCTCCCGGCCGTGCCCGCGCGGCGGTTCGAGCGGCGGTTCGAGCGGGCCTCCGCGACCGCTGGCGCGACCGCTGCCGTGGCTTGGCTCGGGGCGCGGCTTGGGGAGCGGCTCGGGGAGCGTCGGGCACAACAGGCCCCGCGCGGGGGGCGCCCGTGGAAGGGGACCCGCTACCGTGGGTCAGATGAGCACCGCGGACCACCCCGCCCCCCGCTCCCTCGCGGAAGCGCTCCGCGCCAGGGACGACCACTCCCTGGCCGCCCTCCTGCGCAGCCGCCCCGACCTCATCACCCCCGTCCCCACCGATCTCACCCAGCTGGCGACCAGGGCGGGCACCCGTGCCTCGGTGGTCCGCGCGCTGGAGCGGCTGGACCGGTTCACCCTCCAGGCGGCGGAGGCGCTCGCGGTCGCGGCGGACCCCGCGTCGTACACCGAACTGCTCGGCCTGATGGGCGGCGACGACGGGGACCCGGCCGTCACCGCGGCCCTGCCCGGCGCCGTGGCCGGACTGCGCGAACAGGCCCTGGTGTGGGGCGGCGACGACCGGCTGCGGCTGGTGCGCACCGCCCGTGAACTGCTCGCGCCCTCGCCGCAGCACCCCTCGCCGACCGGTCTGGGCCCCACGGTCCAGGAAGTGACGGCCGGGATGTCGCCGGGCCGGATCCAGGAGATCGTCGGCACCGCCGGTCTGGCGTCGACGCACGACGCCGTGTCGGCGGCCGCCGCGCTCACCGCGCTGTTCACCGACCGCGCCCGGATGGACGAACTGCTCGGCCAGGCCCCGGCGGACTCCCTCGACGTCCTGGACCGGCTGGTGTGGGGGCCGCCGTACGGGCAGGTCACGGCCGACCCGGCGGCCCGGCTGCGCTGGCTGCTGGACCGCGGGCTGCTGCTGCCGACGGCGCCCGGCACGGTCGTGCTGCCCCGCGAGGTCGCCCTGCATCTGCGGGCCGGGCGGGCGCATCGCGCGCCCGAGCCCGTGCCGCCCGCCGTCGAGCCGGCCGGTACGCACACCCCGGCGGTGGTGGACGCGACCGCGGCCGGCCAGGCGTACACGGCGCTGGCGACCGTCGAGGAGTTGCTGAAGGACTGGGACGAGGGCGGGCCCGCCGTGCTGCGGGCGGGCGGGCTGAGCGTGCGCGACCTGAAGCGGACCGCGGTCGCCCTGGACGCGTCCGAGCCCATGGCCGCGTTCTGGGTCGAACTCGCCTACGCGGCCGGGCTGGTGGCCTCCGACGGCGAGGCCGACGAACGGTACGCGGCCACCCCCGCCTACGACGAGTGGCTGGAGCAGCCGCCGGCCGAGCGCTGGGCGCGGCTCGCCGAGGCGTGGCTGCTCGCGACCCGGACGGCGGGTGTGGTCGGCGGGCGGGACGCGAAGGAACGGCCGCTGTCGGCCCTGGGTCCCGGGCTCGACCGGTCCGCCGCGCCCGAGGTGCGGCACCGGGTGCTGACCCTGCTGGCCGGGCTCCCGCAGGGCACCGCGCCGGCCGCCGACGTGGTGCTCGCCCGGCTGCGCTGGGAACGCCCGCTGCGCGCCCGCGGCGGCACGGTCAGCCGCCCCGGCGAGAGCGGCGGTGCCGTCGCCCGACCCGGCGAGAACGGCGGCGAGGACGACGACCTGCGCTCCCGGCTGGTGCGCTGGACGCTGACGGAGGCGGAGACGCTGGGCGTGACCGGCCGGGGCGCGCTGTCGGCACACGGGCGGGCCCTGCTGGGGGCGCCCGGGCCCAGGGCGGCCGACGCCGACGGCCCCGCCGGGCCGGGCGGCAGACTGCCCTTCCCGCACCATCGGACCGCCCGCCCCGAACCCCTCTCCGCCGCCGAGCAGTCCGTCGCCTCCGCGGCCGCGGCCCGGCTGCTCACCCCGCTGCTTCCCGAGCCGCTGGACCATGTGCTGCTCCAGGCCGACCTCACGGCGGTGGCACCCGGACCGCTGCGCCGTCCGCTGGCCGACACGCTGGGCGTGCTCGCGGACGTCGAGTCGAAGGGCGGGGCGACGGTGTACCGGTTCACGCCGGGCTCGGTGCGGCGCGCGCTGGACGCCGGCCGGACCGCGAGCGATCTGCACGCCTTCCTGGCCACCCACTCCCGTACCCCGGTCCCGCAGCCGCTCGCGTACCTGATCGACGACGTCGCCCGCCGGCACGGCCATCTGCGGGTCGGCGCGGCCTCGGCGTACGTGCGCTGCGACGACGACGCACTGCTGAACGAGATCATCGCCGACAAGCGCGCCGCCGCCCTGCGGCTGCGCCGCCTCGCGCCGACCGTGCTGGCCGCCGAGGCCGACCCGGCGACGCTGCTGGAGGGTCTGCGGGCGATGGGGTACGCGCCCGCCGCCGAGTCCGCCGAGGGCGATGTGCTGATCGCCCGCGCGCACGCCCACCGCACTCCGCCCCGCACGGCCCCCGAGCCGGTCCCCGAAGGTCCGCCGGTGCCCGACCCGACGCTCCTGACGGCGGCGATCCGGGCGATCCGGGCGGGCGACCTGGCCTCCACCGCCCCGCGGAAGGTCTCGACCGGCGACGCGGTCCCGCCGGCCGGCGGCGAACTCCCGCGCACCGGCTCCGCCGAGACCCTCGCCACCATGCAGGCCGCCGTCCTCACCGGCCAGGCCGTGTGGATCGGCTACGTCAACGCCGAGGGCGCCGCGAGCCAGCGGGTGATCGCGCCGGTACGGGTCGAGGGCGGCTTCGTCACGGCGTACGACCACACGGCCGACGAGGTCCGCACGTATCCGCTGCACCGGATCACGGGGGTGGCGGAGCTCGCCGACGAGCGGCAGTGACCGCCCGGCGCCCCGCCCGGCGGTCGCCGCCGCTCCGGGCCGACGGTCCCTCCGGTCCGCGCGCGGGCTCCGTACGCGGACCTCACGTGCCCGGTGGCCGCGTGCCCGGTAGTCACGTGCCCGGTAGTCACGTGCCCGGTAGTCACGTGCCCGGTAGTCGCGTACGCGGACCTCACGTGCCCGGTGGCCGCGTGCCCGGTGGCCGCGTGCCCGGTAGTCACGTGCCCGGTAGTCGCGTACGCGGACCTCAC
>NZ_JBEOWS010000003.1:74134-90078 GCF_040296125.1 Streptomyces sp. NPDC002265
CGTGCCCGGTCCACACGTGGCCGGTCCACACGTGGCCGGTGGCCGCGTGCCCGGTAGTCACGTGCCCGGTAGTCGCGTACGCGGACCTCACGTGCCCGGTCCACACGTGGCCGGTCCACACGTGGCCGGTGGCCGCGTGCCCGGTAGTCACGTGCCCGGTAGTCGCGTACGCGGACCTCACGTGCGCGGTCCTCACGTGCGCGGACCCGGCGTACGCGGTCAGCAGTCCTCCACGCGGGCGCCCTCGGGCAGGCCGAAGTGCCTGCGGGCGGCGGCCTCCAGCGCCGAGGGCCGGTCGGCGCCGTCGAGCACGGACCGGGCGGCGAACCCGAAGTGGTCCGCTTCCCACTCCCCGTATCCGGCGCCGTCCGGCGGTTCCTCCTGGGACACCACGCGGTAGCCGCCGTCCGGCTCCCGCTCCAGCCGGACCACCTGCGGGACATGGGAGCCGCTGCACTCCACCAGAGCGCCGCCGCGCACCCCGTACTCCATGCACAGCGTGTCCACACCGGCCCGGATCCGGTCCCCGCGCCGCTCCATCTCCAGCGCCTTCGCCCGGCAGAACCACCGTGCCTCCAGCTCGGGCACGCTCTCCCCGTACCCGCTGCCCTGCGACTGCGCCACCAGCCGGGCCTCGATCACGGGCCCCACCTCGTCCCACAGCCGCGTGTCGATGTCCGCGGGACGCGTCATGACCCACGAGCCCGTCGCCACCAGCACCGCCGCGGCTCCCACGCCGGTGCCCCATCTGCGTACCGACATTCCGTGAGCTCCTCACCGCGCCGCCGGGACCGCGCCGCTTCGTCCAGGTCAGACAGCCGCCGGGCGGACAGGGTTGCGCGGGAGAATGAAGAAACCACTTTTCACAACGGTCCGGACATCTCCGTCGGCCGCGCCCCGGGCACCGGCGGACCTTCGTCCGGGACCGACCGCGCCGACGGCCGGTAGGGCACACTGGACGTTTGGCCATGCCGCGCCATCCAGAAAGGCAGCCCCGCGTGAACGGTCCGCTGATCGTCCAGTCCGACAAGACCCTGCTCCTCGAAGTCGACCACGAGCAGGCCGACGACTGCCGCCGGGCCATCGCCCCGTTCGCGGAGCTGGAGCGGGCGCCGGAGCACATCCACACCTACCGGCTTACCCCGCTCGGCCTGTGGAACGCGCGGGCCGCCGGCCACGACGCCGAGCAGGTCGTGGACGCGCTCGTGCACTACAGCCGCTACCCCGTGCCGCACGCGCTGCTCGTCGACATCGCGGAGACGATGGACCGCTACGGCCGGCTGACGCTGTCCAAGGACCCCGCGCACGGGCTGGTCCTGACCACCACCGACCGGCCGGTGCTGGAGGAGGTGCTGCGCTCCAAGCGGATCGCCCCGCTGGTGGGCGCCCGCATCGACCCCGACACGGTCGTCGTGCACCCCTCCGAGCGCGGGCAGATCAAGCAGACGCTGCTGAAGCTGGGCTGGCCGGCCGAGGACCTCGCCGGGTACGTCGACGGCGAGGCGCACCCGATCGAGCTGGCCGAGGACGGCTGGGCGCTGCGGCCGTACCAGAAGCAGGCCGTGGAGAACTTCTGGCACGGCGGCAGCGGTGTCGTCGTGCTGCCGTGCGGCGCGGGCAAGACGCTGGTCGGGGCCGGGGCGATGGCGCAGGCCTCGTCGACCACGCTGATCCTCGTCACCAACACCGTCTCCGCCCGGCAGTGGAAGCACGAGCTGGTGAAACGGACCTCGCTCACCGAGGACGAGATCGGCGAGTACAGCGGCACGCGCAAGGAGATCCGGCCCGTCACCATCGCCACGTACCAGGTGCTCACCACCCGGCGTAAGGGCGTCTACCCGCACCTGGAGCTGTTCGACTCCCGGGACTGGGGGCTGATCGTCTACGACGAGGTGCATCTGCTGCCCGCGCCCGTCTTCAAGTTCACCGCCGACCTCCAGGCCCGGCGCCGGCTCGGGCTCACCGCGACCCTGGTGCGCGAGGACGGCCGCGAGTCGGACGTGTTCTCGCTGATCGGGCCCAAGCGGTTCGACGCGCCGTGGAAGGAGATCGAGGCGCAGGGCTACATCGCGCCCGCGGACTGTGTCGAGGTCCGGGTGAACCTCACCGACTCCGAGCGGCTGGCCTACGCGACCGCCGAGGCCGAGGAGAAGTACCGCTTCTGCGCCACGACCGCGACGAAGCGGAAGGTGACCGAGGCGATCGTGCGGCGCTTCGCCGGCCAGCAGATCCTCGTCATCGGCCAGTACATCGACCAGCTCGACGAGCTGGGCGAGCACCTGAACGCGCCCGTGATCAAGGGCGAGACGTCGAACGCACAGCGCGAGAAGCTCTTCGACGCCTTCCGCGAGGGCGAGATCAGCGTGCTGGTGGTGTCGAAGGTGGCCAACTTCTCCATCGACCTGCCGGAGGCCACCGTCGCCATCCAGGTCTCGGGCACGTTCGGCTCGCGGCAGGAGGAGGCCCAGCGGCTGGGCCGGGTGCTGCGGCCCAAGGCCGACGGCCACCAGGCCCACTTCTACTCGGTCGTCGCCCGCGACACGATCGACCAGGACTTCGCGGCGCACCGCCAGCGGTTCCTCGCCGAGCAGGGCTACTCCTACCGGATCGTGGACGCGGACGAGCTGCTGTCGGAGGGCTGACGGGGACGCTCCGCGGGGGCCGGGGCCGGATCCGGAGCCGGCTGGCCCCGCCGGGCCGGGACCTGGGGCCGGGCCGCCGTCCCGGGCCACCACGGGTCTTCGGGGACCGGGGCGGCCCGCCGTCCACGGCAGGCCGCGCCCGCCAGCAGCACACAGCCCAGCAGCGGATACGGCGCCGCCAGCGGCTGCTGCCACCAGGGCAACCGCAGGTCCAGATCGCCCTGGTGCGGCAGCAGCCACATCGTGCGGGCGGTGAACAGCGCGGTGGTCAGCAGCGCCGTACGCAGGTGTCCGTCCGCCAGCAGTACGGCGATCAGCGGGACGCACCACACCCAGTGGTGGGACCAGCTGACCGGCGACACCAGCAGCGCGGTGAACGCGGTGAGCAGCACCGCGTGCCGCTCCCGTGCGGCACGCGCGGCGAGCCACAGGCCGCAGACGGCGACGGCGAGCGCGGGGAGCGCCCAGGCGGGGCCGGGCGCCGGGTCGCCGAGGAGGCGGGCCGTCAGGCCCTGGAGGGACTGGTTGTCGACGATCCAGGGCTTGCCGACGCGGCCGGTGTCGTAGAGGCGGCGGGTCCAGAAGTCGGCGCTGGCAGCGGGCAGCGCCAGGGCGCCGAGCAGGGCGGTGGCGCCGGACGCGGCCGTCGCGGTGGCCGCCTCCCGGCGCCTGCCGCGCAGCAGCAGGTGCACGACGAAGAGCGCGGGGGTGAGTTTGATCCCCGCCGCGACACCGAGGGCGACGCCCCGGCCAGGGGCGCCCGGCGGGCGGGTGAGGTCCCACAGCACCAGGACGGTCACGACCAGGTTGACCTGGCCGAACAGCACGGTCTGGAAGACCGGCTCCAGCCAGAGCGCCAGGGCCGTGGCGGCGCACAGGGCGGAGGATCCGAGCGGACGGCCCGCGAGCCGGGCGGAGAGCTGGACCAGCCGGGCGAGCAGCAGCGCATTGCCCGCGAGGAACGCCGCCTTCACCACGGGGACGGGCAGCCAGGCCGCCGGGGTGAACAGCAGCGCCGCGAAGGGCGGGTAGGTGGCCGGGAGGTGCCACCGGGTGACGGTGAAGCCGTAGAGATCGCCGCCACCGTCCAGGACGGCCGCGCCCTCGGCGCGGTAGACCAGCGCGTCGGCCATCGGGGCGCGCTGCACCACGCACAGGGCGACGAAGGCGGCGAGGGAGACCGCCAGCAGCAGAAGGGAGGTTGCGGAGGGTGATCGACGGGTCACGCAGTGACCCTAGGATGTCATTTGTGGCGGACGCCCGCCTCCTCGCCGTACTCCCCGAGGATGACCACGTCGAAGGCCGCCCCCAGGAACACCTTCACGGCGCGCAGGGCGTCGCCGAAGCGGTGCGGATGGCTCCCGGTGAGCGGGGTGGCCCCGGAGGGGCGGTTCGGCACTGGGGTGACGATGGCTGCACTCATATCTCCATAGTGGCCTTCCCTGGACGAAAGGGGCATCGGACGAGAGGTCGAGCCCGTACCGTCCCCGCGTACACCCGTGGGCCGAGCGGACGCCTCCGGGGCGGAGGGGATGTCCCCTAGGGGAGACCTGGAACCTCCTGGGCCTGCGGGAGGCTCGCGGAAAACCGTTCGCTTCCGGACGGCCCGCTCGCCTACAATCTCCGCTCTTGCCCGCCTCCCTCCCGGAGCGCGGCCGGCCGGACGGAAACCGGGCGGCATCCCCGTGGCCACTCACCGGCCACGGCGCACCAGTCGTCATCCCGCAGCAGGCCCCGGAGGCACTCCCTTGTCCACGCCGTCCGCCGACGATCCCCTCTCCCGCGAGCGCGCCCACCTCACCTCGTCCCGGTCCGCGCTGCGCGCGATGCGCGAGGACGTCGAGTCCCTCGACATCCGCGACGTCACCGCGAACTGGGTCAACGCCGAGGTCCTCGCCCGCCAGATCGACGACCGCATCAAGGCGCTGGCCGACCTCAGCGACACCCCGCTGTTCTTCGGCCGGCTCGACTACCTGCACGCGCCCGGCGCCGAGCAGGCCGAGGGCGCGGAGGGCGAGCAGTTCTACATCGGGCGCCGGCACGTGCACGACGGGGACGGCGACCCGATGGTGATCGACTGGCGTGCGCCGGTCTCGCAGCCGTTCTACCGGGCGTCCAAGAAGGACCCGATGGACGTCGGGCTGCGCCGTCGCTTCGGGTACACGGGCGGCGACCTCACGGCGTACGAGGACGAGCACCTCTCGGACCCCGCCGAGACGGCGCGCACCAGCAAGCTGCTCCAGCAGGAGATCGAGCGTCCGCGTGTCGGGCCGATGCGCGACATCGTGGCCACCATCCAGCCCGAGCAGGACGAGATCGTGCGCAGCGGGCTGGGCGGGACGGTCTGTGTGCAGGGCGGTCCGGGGACCGGGAAGACGGCCGTCGGCCTGCACCGTGTCGCCTACCTCCTGTACGCCCACCGGGAGCGGCTCGCCCGCACCGGCACCCTGGTCATCGGACCGAACCGGTCCTTCCTGAACTACATCGAGCAGGTGCTGCCCGCGCTGGGCGAGCTGACGGTCCGGCAGGCCACGGTCGACGACCTGGTGGGCCAGGTGGAGATCCGGGGCACGGACGACGCGACGGCCGCGGTCGTCAAGGGTGACGCCCGGATGGCCGAGGTGCTCAGGCGGGCCCTGTACTCCCATGTCACGCTGCCCACCGAGCCGGTCATGGTGGTGCGCGGCTCCCGGCGCTGGCGCGTACCCGCGTACGAACTGGAGGACATCGTCCGCGAGTTGCTGGCGCGCGACATGCGCTACGGCGCCGCCCGCGAGGCTCTGCCGCAGCGTGTCGCGCACGCGGTGCTGGTGCAGATGGAGCGGTCGGGCGAGGCGCCGGACGACCGGGTGCAGGACGCGGTGGCCCGCAACACCGCGGTGAAGGCGGCGGTGAAGGAGCTCTGGCCGCTCGTCGACCCGGCGAAGCTCGTGCTGCGGCTGCTGGCGGAGGCGGACTTCCTCGCCGAGCACGCGGCCGGGATCCTCACCGAGGAGGAGCAGAAGGCGATCCTGTGGGCGAAGCCCGCACGGAGCGTCAGGGCGGCCAAGTGGTCCCTGGCCGACGCGGTGTTGATCGACGAGGCGACCGACCTGACCCAGCGGACGCACTCCCTGGGGCATGTGGTGCTGGACGAGGCGCAGGACCTCTCGCCCATGCAGTACCGGGCGGTGGGCAGGCGCTGCACCACCGGTTCGGCGACCGTGCTCGGCGATCTGGCGCAGGGCACCACCCCGTGGGCGACCCGGAGTTGGGACGAGGCGCTGACGCACCTCGGCAAGTCGGACGGCGTGGTCGAGGAGCTGACCGCCGGTTTCCGCGTACCGACGGACGTCATCACGTACGCCTCCCGGCTGCTGCCGCACATCGCCCCGGGGCTGACCCCGGTCGCGTCGGTCCGCGAGAACCCCGGCTTCTTCGATCTGCGCCCGGTCACCGGCACCGGTGAAGTGGTCGCGGCCTGCACGGAGTTGCTGGGCAACGAGGGCTCGACCGGCCTGATCGCGGCCGACGCCCGGATCCCGGCGCTCGCCGAGGCGCTCACGGCGGCCGGGCTCGGGTATCTGGCGCCCGGCGAGGAGACGACCCGGCAGACCCGGCTGACCCTGGTCCCGGCCTCGCTCGCCAAGGGCCTGGAGTACGACTACGTGGTCCTGGACGAGCCGCAGGCCGTGGTGGACGGCGAACCGGACGAGCGCACCGGGCTGCGCCGTCTGTACGTGGCGCTGACCCGGGCGGTGTCGGGACTGATCGTCACGCACGCGGCCCCGCTGCCCGGCCAGCTCACCGGCTCACCGGCCGATCTGCCGGCCGGCTGACCGGCCGGCCGGCGTCACTGCCCGTCGACCGCCCGCCGCCACTCCTCGACCGCGGTGGCCGACACCGGGCCCGACCAGCCGTCCGGCCGGGCCGCGCCGCCGATGTGGAAGCCGTCGATCCGTGCGGCGAGCAGCGTCGGCACATGGTCGAGCCGCAGGCCGCCGCCGACGAGGAGCCGCGGCTCGTAGCCGGGTTCCCCGCTTCGGGCCGCCTCGGCCAGCAGCGTGGGCAGACCGTCGTCGACGCCGTGCGGCGAACCGGCGGTGAGGTAGGTGTCCAGTCCGGGCAGGCCGTCGAGCTGCTTGCGCAGGGCGTCCCGGTCGGCGGCGCGGTCGACGGCCCGGTGGAAGGTCCAGGCGGCGCCGTCCAGTTCGCCGACGATCCGCTCGACCGCGTCCAGGTCGACGCCGCCGTGCCCGTCGAGGAAGCCGAGCACGAACTCGGTGGCCCCGGCCGCCCGCAGCTCGCGGGCGGCCTGCGCCAGCCGGTCGAGGTCCCCGGCCGCGAAGCCGTCCGTGAGCCGGAGCATCACGCGCAGATCGATGTCGACGGCGGCCCTGATCCCGGCGAAGGTCCGCACCGGCGGGGTGAGCCCGTCGGCGGCCATGTCGGTGACCAGCTCAAGGCGGTCCGCGCCTCCGGCCTGGGCGGCGACCGCGTCCACGGCGTCGAGGGCGATCACCTCCAGGACTGCACGCGTGCTCATAGGTCCCCTTCTCTTGGGCTGCCCGGATTCCCGGGCCCCCGGCGCGACTACAGGTCTAGTCCAATCTCAGGGTACGCCCACCTGCCCGGCGGCCGCGAGAGCGCGGCGGCCCGCGCCGACGGCCCGCTCCGCCGCCGGGGTCAGCCGAAGAGGTTCAGTTCCCCTTCCGGCGCACCGGCCAGTTCGTACGAGCCGCTGCGCACCGGACGCCCCGTGTACAGCCGTACGAGGACGGTGGCGTCGCCGATGTAGCGCGCCGGGGTGCGCCCGGCCCGGTGATCGCCGAGGGCCAGCGGTTCGTCCACGTCGTCGAGGTCGGCGTGCATCGGCAGCCGGCCGCGCTCACGGCTGATCCGGGCGAGGAGCGCGAGCGCGTACGGCAGTCCGTCCCCGGCGTACGCCCCCGGCTCCCCGAGCGCCTCGCGTACGTCCCCGGCGTGCACCCACTCCCCCAGCGCGATCCCGTCGAGCCTGCCGTCGGTCCGGGCGATCACCGGGCCCGCCTCGGTCATCCCGCGCTCCAGCTCGTCGACGACCTGCGCGTTCGTCCACCCGGCGCGCTCGGCGATGTCACGGTCGTTGGACTCGGGCGAGAACACGCCCTCCTCGAACCGGCCCTCCACCACCCGGCTCAACACGGCCGCGGCGTGCGCGAGCACATCCCGCACCGTCCAGCCCGGACACGCCGCGGTGGGCAGCGCGAAGTCCTCGTCCTTCCTGGTCCGCAGCAGCGGGATCAGCGCGTCCCGCTCGATCGTCAGGAGCTGCCCGGGCAGCTCGGGGTCCCGTTCGCCTGATGTCCAGTCAGTCATGCCTACACGCTAGGCCGCCGTCGGCCCCCCACGGGAGAATGGCCCCATGACTGATCCCACCGGTCCCGTCGACCCCGGCGGTCGCGTCGGCCCCGTCGACCCCGGCGCTCTGCACGCCCTGCGCTCCCGCTGGCTGCCCACCCTGCTCGCGGCCCGGGAGGGCGCCGCTCACCCCGACCCGTGGCCGTACGCCGACGAGCTGCTGCGCCGCTGGTCGGAGCCGCAGCGCAGGTACCACACGGTCACCCATCTGACTGCGGTGCTGGACCACGTCGACACGCTGGAGGAGTACGCCGACGACCCCGCCGCGGTGCGGCTGGCCGCCTGGTTCCACGACGCGGTCTACCTGCCCGAGCGGTCGGAGAACGAGGAGCGCTCCGCCCGCCTCGCCGAACGCGCGCTCCCCGAGGCAGGCGTCGGCGCCGCGCGCACGGCCGAGGTCGCCCGGCTGGTCCGGCTGACCGTCGGCCACGACCCGGCCGAGGACGACCGCAACGGCCAGGTGCTGTGCGACGCCGACCTCGCGGTGCTGGCCGGGCCGCCCGCCGCGTACGCCGCCTACACGGCCGCCGTCCGCCAGGAGTACCACTTCGTCCCGGACGACGCCTTCCGCGCGGGCAGGTCGGCGATCCTGCGCCAACTCCTCGACCTGCCAAGGCTGTTCCGCACCCCGTTCGCCACCGGGCACTGGGAGGCCACGGCGCGTCACAACCTCCGCTCGGAGCTGGAAATGCTGTCGCTCTGAGGACGGCCCCGCCCCTACGCTGCCCCCCATGCATGCATGGGGCGGGGAACAGATGGAAGAGGCCGTCGCGGGCTGTGTCGCGACGCTGGGCAAGGCCGTGGACACGGACTGGACCGCGGTGAAGGCCGGCCGGCTGGAGTGGGACTGCCGGGAGACGGCCGCGCACGTCGCGGGCGCCCTCCTCGCCTACGCCGGACAGCTGGCGGGCCGGGCGCAGCAGCGGTACGTCCCCTTCGAGATCACCCTCGACGGGGACGAGGACGGACTCGACCCGACGGACAACGCCGGTGTCCTTCAGGTCCTGGAGACGACCGGCGCCCTGCTCGTCGCCACCCTGCGCACCACCCCGCGCGAGGTCCGCGCCTTCCACCCGTTCCCGTTCCGCAGCGCGAACCGCGAGGGCTTCGCCGCGATGGGCGTCACCGAGGTGCTGCTGCACACCCACGACATCGCCGAAGGTCTCGGGATCGGCTACGAGCCCTCCCCCGACCTCGCCGAGGCCGTCCTCACCCGGATCTTCCCGCAGGTCCGGCCGGGCCCGACGCCCTGGGCCACCCTGCTGTGGGCCACCGGCCGCGGCGACCTGGCCGGGCGCGCGCCCGTCACCGACTGGCGCTGGAGCAACAACCTCGTCGTACCGGCCGCACGTCTCACCCTCCAGGGCATCACCCCCGCCGCCGCCCGCGACCTGCGCCAGGGCGGCGACGGCGGGTTCGAGTGGATCGAGGGCGGCCCGTTCGAGGGGACGCGGGACGCCGCCGGGATGCTGGTGAAGGCGTACGAGGCCGGGGTGCACCGGCCCGAGTGGGGCGTGTTCGCCCTCGTGCGCACCGAGGACGGCCGCGCGGTCGGCGGCATGGGCTTCCACGGCGCCCCCGACGAGCAGGGGCGCGCGGAGATCGGCTACGACCTCGTCGAGGGCGCGCGCGGCCAGGGCTACGCCACCGAGGCGCTGCGCGCGCTGTCGCAGTGGGCGCTGGACCGTGACGACGTACGCTCCGTGTTCGCGACCGTCGACCGGGACAACGCCCCGTCGCAGGGCGTGCTCGAACGGGCCGGATTCACACAGGTCGGCGAAGGCGAGGCGGAGTACGCGTATGAGCTGCGCGACTGACCTGGACCTGGCGTAGGGGGATCCGATCTTCGCGCTTTCCCTCCCCGGGCTTCCGAACGGTCCCGAATAATTCCGGTACGGCCGTGCTGTCCGCGGTCGTACGCGTCGGGGGAAGCGGGGAGATGTCATGAGCCGGAACGGCCGGTACGCACCACCGGAGCCGCCCGGCCCCCCGCTTCCGGACCCCGACGCCCATCGGCTGGCACGGTGGGGCGTGCGCTGGACCGTCATCGGAGTGGTGATCAGTACGGTGCTCGCCGTGGTGGGCCTGTACCAAACGGGAAGGTTCGGCGGGGAAGGCACGCAGGGGGGCGGCACGACCGGCTCCAGCAGCTCCGCCGGCACGGCCACCGGTGGCCGGGGGGGCGCGTCGGGCGACGGCGGCACATCGGACTCGGGCGGCACATCGGACGACGGCGGCGGGACCGGCGATGGTACGACCGGCGACGGCGGGACCTCCGACGCCGGCAGCACGACCGACTCCGGGGGCGCGTCCGGCGACGACGGAAGCTCCGGCGACGGCGGCGCGGACGGCCTGACCGATGCCCAGCGCGAGCTGCGCGACTCGCTCAACAGCGACCAGTGGTCCCGCAAGAGCTGTGTGCCCGACCCATCGCCCGGCGCGAAGGCCTCCCTGCTCTGCACGGTGACCACCAAGGACGAGTACGGCATCCCGCGCACCGGCAAGGCGACCGTCGCGACGTACCCGTCCAAGTACGCCCGGGACGTCGTCTTCCAGAGCTTCGCCACCCGTGTACCGCCCGGCGACAACTGCCAGACACAGGCCACCGGGTCCGGCATCTGGAGCGAGAACGACACGCCCGACAAGGCCGGCGGCGACTTCGTCTGCTTCCTGACGGACTCCGGACAGCAGGTCATCCTCTGCAGTTACTACGACCGGCCCTCGCTCGTACAGATCACCGGTCCCGACCTGGCGAGCCTCACCGCCTGGTGGCGCACGATGGAGCCGGTGTTCACCGGCTGACGGTGTTCACCGGCCGACATCACCCTTGCGTCTGCGCAGGCCGGACAGCGTCAGCAGCCGCACCACCTCGCGGCTGCTGACCTCGACCGCACCGGCGGCGACCGCGTCGGCGTAGCGGTGCGAGGGAAGGTCGTAGTGGTCGCGCTCGAAGGCCCTCCGCGGCACGCCCAGCCCATCGGCGAACAGGTGCAGTTCGTCGTAGGAGGCATCGCTGACGACATGCGACCACACCCGGCCGTGGCCGGGCCAGGTGGGCGGATCGATGTAGATCGTCACGGGCGCGCCCCGCGAGTCCCCGGGAGCTCCGCCGCCGGTGTCCCGGTCCGGTCGCTCACGACGAGGGCGTCCCGTCCGTGGCCGACCCGAGCGCACCCACCGCCGCGACCTTCACGCCCGCCTGGTGGCACACCCAGTGCGGGTCGGGTCCGAGTTCCGGTTCGACGTCCAGGGCGTGCGGGTCGCCGGAGCCGCAGACCGGGCACAGCGGCCAGCGGCCGTACCGCTCCAGCAGCGCGTCCTGGACGTCCTGCGCGACCAGCCCGGCCACGTAGTCCAGGCCGTCCGGCCACTGCTCCACCCACCAGCGCCGCTGCACCACGGAGTCCTCGACCAGCGAGACCACGTCCGCCTCCGCCACCTGGCCGGCGACCAGGTCGGCGAGCACCAGGGCACGCGCGGCGTGCAGTGCCTTCTCCAGGGGGCTGATGGGGTCCATGCACCCATTGTGCGCACTCTTGACCCCGACACCGAGCCGAAAATATCTTTCAAGGGTGACCCAGGACGTGAAGGAAATTTTCGGAAGCTCCGGTTCACCCGTCGCCGGCCCGCCCGCCCCCGCCGCCCTCGCGGCCAAGGTCCGCACCCTCGCCCCCTCGATGACCCGCTCCATGCAGCGCGTCGCCGAGGCCGTCGCGGGCGATCCGGCCGGCTGCGCGGCGCTCACGGTCACCGGCCTGGCCGAACTCACCGGCACCAGCGAGGCGACCGTGGTGCGCACCGCCCGGCTGCTCGGCTACCCCGGCTACCGCGACCTGCGGCTCGCCCTCGCCGGCCTGGCCGCGCAGCAGCAGTCGGGACGGGCCCCCGCGATCACCACCGACATCGCGGTCGACGACCCGATCGCCGACGTGGTGGCCAAGCTCGCCTACGACGAGCAGCAGACCCTCGCCGACACCGCGGCCGGGCTCGACACCGTGCAGCTCGGCGCGGCGGTCGCCGCGGCCGCCGCCGCCCGCCGCATCGACGTGTACGGCATCGGGGCGTCCGGCCTGGTCGCCCAGGACCTCACCCAGAAGCTGCTGCGCATAGGGCTGATAGCGCACGCGCACAGCGACCCGCATCTCGCCGTCACCAACGCGGTGCAGCTGCGCGCGGGGGACGTGGCGATCGCGATCACGCACTCCGGGTCCACGGGCGATGTCATCGAACCGCTGCGGGTCGCGTTCGAACGCGGGGCGACGACGGTGGCGATCACCGGACGGCCCGCCGGTGCGGTCACCCAGTACGCCGATCACGTACTGACCACGTCCACGGCCCGGGAGAGTGAACTGCGGCCCGCGGCGATGTCCTCCCGTACCAGTCAACTGCTGGTGGTGGACTGTCTGTTCGTGGGGGTGGCGCAGCGGACGTACGACACGGCGGGTCCGGCGCTGGCCGCGTCGTACGAGGCGCTGGCCCACCGGCATCGGTAGACCTGGCCGCGGCACCGGCCACGGCGGGCGCCCCGCCCGCGGCGACGCGGGCGCGGTGGGAACGTCCACGACGCGCAGGACCGATCGATCGCCGACCCGCAGGACACGAAAGAGCCACAGCCATGACCTCCACGTCCCCCCGGCACGACCTCCGCTCCGAGCTGGAGAGCCTCACCACCGAGGCCTTCCGCCCGGAGCTCGCCGACATCGACCGGCTGCCCACCCTCGACATCGCCCGGATCATGAACGGCGAGGACACCTCCGTGCCCGCCGCGGTCGCCGCACGGCTGCCGGAGATCGCCGCCGCCATCGACGCCGTGGCGGAGCGGATGGCCCGGGGCGGGCGTCTGGTCTACGCCGGGGCCGGGACGGCCGGCCGGCTCGGCGTGCTGGACGCCTCCGAGTGCCCGCCCACCTTCGACACCCGGCCCGGCCAGGTCGTCGGCCTGATCGCGGGCGGCCCCGACGCCCTGGTCACCTCGGTCGAGGGCGCGGAGGACTCCGGGGAGCTGGCCCGGGCCGACCTCGACGCCCTCGCCCTGACCGCCGACGACACGGTGGTCGGCGTCTCGGCCTCCGGGCGCACCCCGTACGCGATCGGCGCCGTGGAGCACGCCCGGGCGCGCGGCGCGCTGACGATCGGGCTCGCCTGCAACGCGGGCAGCGCGCTGGCCGGTGCCGCCGAGCACGGCATCGAGATCGTCGTCGGGCCCGAACTGCTCACCGGCTCCACCCGGCTGAAGGCGGGCACGGCGCAGAAGCTGGTGCTCAACATGATCTCGACGATCACGATGATCCGGCTGGGCAAGACGTACGGGAACCTGATGGTCGACGTCCGCGCCTCGAACGAGAAGCTGCGCGCCCGTTCCCGCCGGATCGTCGCGCTCGCCACCGGCGCGAACGACCCGGAGATCGAGCGGGCGCTGACGGCCACCGGCGGCGAGGTGAAGCACGCGATCCTGGCGATCCTGGCCGGGGTGGACGGTCCGACGGCCGCCCGCCTTCTGGAGGAGTCGCACGGCCATCTGCGCGCCGCGCTGGCGGCGGCCGGGGGCTGAGCCGCACGCTCGACGGGTGCGCACCGATCCCGCCTCCACCGCCGCCGCGATCCTCCCTCTGGTCGGCGGCCCCGCCAACGTCACCTCCGTCGCCCACTGCATGACCCGGCTGCGGCTGGGGCTGACCGATCCCGCGCGGGTCGACGAGGCGGCGCTGCGCGCCCTGCCGGGTGTCCTCGGTGTCGTCGCCGACGGCACGTACCAGATCGTCCTGGGGCCGGGGGCGGTGGCACGGGTGACGGCTGAGTTCGAGGAGCTGGTGCGGGTCGCCGCGGCCGCCGATCCGACGGCCGGAAGCACGGCGGCGGATCCGGCGGCCGGAAGCACGGCGGTTGCGGATCCGGCGGCCCGGAGCACGGCGGCCGCGGATCCGGCGGCCCGGGGTGCCGTGCCGCCCGGGGAGCGGCGGCGCGCCGGCGCTCCCGCGAAGGCGGTGCTGCGCCGCGTGGCGGACATCTTCGTGCCGCTGATCCCGGCGCTGATCGGCTGCGGGGTGCTGGCGGGCGTGGCCGGGCTGCTGGTGAACAACGGCCTGCTGCCCGGCCTCGCCCCCGCCCTGTCGGCCGTCGCCTCCGCCTTCATGGCGCTGATCGCCGTGTTCGTCGGCCACAACACCGCGAAGGAGTTCGGCGGGACGCCGATCCTGGGCGGCGCGGTGGCGGCCGTGGTGGTCTACCCGGGCGTCGCGAAGGTGACGGTGTTCGGGACGGCCCTCGCCCCCGGCCAGGGCGGGGTGCTGGGGGCGCTCGCGGCGGCCCTGCTGGGCACGTACGTCGAGAAGTGGTGCCGCGGCCGGGTCCCGGACGCCCTGGACGTCCTGCTCACCCCGGCCGTCACGGTCCTGGTCGCCGGCCTGGCCACCCTGTACGGCCTGATGTACGCGGCCGGACAGGTCGCGGCGGCGATCGGCACGACCGCGAACTGGCTGCTGTCGACCACGGGCGCCTTCGCGGGCCTGGTCCTCGGCGGCCTGTTCCTGCCCCTGGTCATGCTGGGCCTGCACCAGGCGTTGATCCCCATCCACACCACCCTCATCGAGCAGCAGGGCAGCACGGTCCTGCTGCCCATCCTGGCGATGGCGGGCGCGGGCCAGGTGGGCGCGGCACTGGCGGTGTACGTCCGCCTGCGCCACGACACCTCCATCCGTACGACGATCAGATCGGCGCTCCCTGCAGGTCTGCTGGGCGTCGGCGAACCCCTGGTCTACGGCGTCTCCCTGCCCCTGGGCCGCCCGTTCCTGACCGCCTGTGCCGGTGGAGCGGCCGGCGGCGCCTTCATCGGCTGCTTCGCGATGCTCGGCGACCATGTGGGCGCGAAGGCGATCGGCCCGTCGGGCTGGGCCCTGTTCCCGCTGCTGGCCGGGAACAGGGGTGCGGCGCCGACGGCCGCGATCTACGCGGGCGGGCTGCTGACGGGGTACGCGGTCGGCTTCGCCGCGACCTATCTCTTCGGCCTCACCCACCTCGTCCGGACCACCGCCCCGACCGCCGCCCGGACGGCCGCACCGGCCGCCACCGGGACCACCGCCCAGACCCCCGCCCCGGTCTCCACCGGGACCACCGTCCAGGCCCCCGCCCCGGTCTCCGCCCGCGAGGACGGCCACCACCGGCGGACCTCCTCGTACCCTGGGGAGTGACCGTCGACCTTCCCTCCCCCGTCGGCATCACGCTCGACACCGAGAAGCCAAGGACTACGCCGACCCCATGAATCACGCCCAGCTCACGGCTCTCGGTCGTGCTCTCCGCCTGCTCGGCGAGCACGGGGAGGCCCTCGGCACCGACACGCCCGACGCCCGGCTGCACGAGGTCAGGGCGGATCTGCGGCGCGCCCTGGACCTGCTGGAGGAGAGCGTCACCACGGCCGCGCCCAGCACCCGGTGCGCCGAGCACCCGAACGGCCCGGTCGACACCTCCGCCCCCGACCTGTGCCTGCTGTGCGAGACCCGGCGCCGGGCCGCCCGCCGCTCCGAGTTCAGCGGCCCCGCCCCGGACCCGCAGCCCGCCACCGGCCCGTCCCGCTACGGGGTGCGCGCCGACCGGCCGCAGCCGCAGCAGCGCTGGCTTCCGGAGCTGTGGAACGGGCAGGAGTGGCAGCTGTGCGGCACCCCGCGCCGCGACCGCCGGGAGGCGGAGCTGTTCATCGCCGCCCAGCGGCGCGGCTCCCGGCCCGCGATGGCCTACCGGCTCGTGCACGAGTTCACCGACTACGAGGTGCTGCGCGTGTGGGGCACACCGGTGAAGGTCGACATCGAACCGCTCGGGAACCTCTGACCCCGTAATGCGCCGGACGCGGACGACGGACGGCCGCCGTCCCGTCGGTGCGGGGCGGCGGCCGTCCGGTGGGTGCGCGTGCTACGCCTTGGCTCCGGAGAC